>JBDSBX010000223.1:0-2856 GCA_039921365.1 Sphingomicrobium sp.
TGCACGATGGCGAGGATCATCCACAGGACGGCGCTGGCAGCATGATAATGGTGGGCCAGTTTCTTGTCTGGCAACTTGGAGAAATATCCGGGCCAGAAGGCGACAAAGGTCAGCGCGAGCAGCGCCAGCACGTAAAGCCAGGCTATGCGAAACGGCATTGTCCCCCCTTTTCACCGGATACTTCGCACCATTTAAACCGGCACCGCAAGGGGACCCTAGAGCGTCTCCTGGACCATCACCTTTACGGCGACCGCGATCCAGCGGCTTTGCGGCGCACGAGAGAAGCCAGAACAGCATCAATGCGGCGATCGAGATCCGCGCGAGCCTTGGGGTAGTTATTTAATATCGATGGCAGGTCCGTCCAGTCTTCGAGCGCTTCAGCCCGGAGCCGGGCGGGAAGCTTGTCGAAAATGATCACCCGATCAGCCGCATCGAGGTCGGCCTGACGCAATTTGCGAAGCGGCTCGGCCGCCGGGTCAATGTGCTCCAGCAACAATCGGCTCTTGATGGCTGGGGAAAGATGCTCCTCGGGCGTGATACCCCGCGAGACGACAATCAAAGGAATGTGGCGCTGTGCAGCGCGACGCTTGAGCAGCTCACGTGAAATGGCGCTTTTGACCGATCCAAATTGGCAGACGAACAGGATCCTGGGGGGGCGAGCCGCCGATTGCGCGCCGATCACCGGGGTGCACAACGTTGCGCCGATCGCGGCAACGAACGCACGTCTGTTCAGCATTCGCATCCGAGTGCCGTTAGTGGGAGCCCAACCATGCGGTCAAGGATACGGGCTGCACGAATGGGCAATCCCGACCTTAATGCGAAGCGAAGACCTGGGTCTTGCCGGCCTTGTCGAACAGGATGGTCTGATACGACTGGCGATGGTCGCCGTGCTCCATCCCCGGCGATCCCATCACCATTCCGGCGACCGCGATCCCGGCCGCCTTGGGGCGCTTGGCCAGCAGGCGCTTGACGTCGGCGGCGGGGACATGGCCTTCGATCGCATAACCGCCGATCTGCGAGGTGTGGCATGAGCGAAGGTGGGCGGGGACGCCGAGCCGCTTGGCGGTCGGGGCGACATCGTCGACATTGCGGACGGTGACCGTGAAGCCCGCCTTGCGCATGTGCTCGACCCATTTGCTGCAACAGCCGCAGGTCGCCGTCTTGGTCACGGCGAGGGTGGCGGCGGCGGCATTCCCCGCACAGGCGAGGAGCGCCAGCGGGGCGAGGATGGAGAGGAGTTTACGGCGGCTCATCGGCATTCCTTCCTGTGGGTGAGGCGTCTATTAAGTTGGGAAGCCCTGAAGTGCGACACCTTTCGCGAACCTGAAGGTCGCGACGGTCCGACGGCTTGACGACGCTTCCGCCGGGGCGCAGCCTTGCCCCTACTCGCGCGCTTACGGCCCGCGCGCATCCTGTTTCGTCGACGGCCGTGCGGGGGACCTCAACATGCGCAGAACCTTATTCATGTCCGCTTTAGCACTGGTCATTGCCGCGCCGGCGCACGCCGGGCCCGCGGAGGATGCAACGGCGACGGTTACCGGCCTGCTCGACAAGTTCAACGGCGGCGACATCAACACGTTTTTCGCGGGCCATCGCGACGGGGCGCTGATCATCGATGAGTTTGTCCCCTATGTCTGGGGCGGCTCCGGCTCGGCGCAGCGCTGGGCTAGCGATTATATGAAGGATGCCGAGGCCCGAGGGATCAGCGGCGGGCGGGTCGACTATAGCCCGCCGACACAGGCGAGCAGCGATGGCAGTTCGGCTTACATCGTCCTGCCGACCACCTACCGCTTCGTCCAGAAGGCCAAGAAGATGGCGGGCAAAGGCAGCATGACCTTTGTCATGAACCGGGTCGGACCTGAGTGGAAGATTGCCAGCTGGACCTATTCCGGAGCAACTCCGACCGCGGAGTGATTGGGCGAACGGAAGGCCCCTCCACCGCACTTCGTGCGGTCCCCCTCCCCTGCAAATGCAGGGGAGGAACTAGATGTCGATGCCGGCGGCGATGGCTTCGAGTTTGCGGACGCGCTCGCGCAGGTCGGCGATCTCGATGCGGCCGGTGGCGGGGGGCAGCTTGTGACCGGGGGTGCCGTGGGTCAGTTCGAACCGCTTGAGCTCGAGCCAGCCCTGCCAGCCCCTGAGCGCCGCCAGACTCGCCAGTCCGAATGCGACCAGGATGCTTGTGCCCAGCAGGCCGATTGAAGCAAAGTCCATCACTTGTCCTCCCGCAGCGCGTCGATTTCTCGCGCCAGCTCATCGTTGGGGGTTGCCAGATGATCGTCGATGGCCATCAGCCGCCGGTCGGTCTCGTCGAGCTGGTTACGCATCGCGTGGACGGTCGGCTTGCGGTCGACGGTCTGCTCCATGCGGTCGAAGTCGCTGAGCCGGGTTTCACCGCTGGCGGCGCGCTTCTTCTGGATAGCGAGGTAGATGCCGACGATCGCATAGGCGATCAGCGCGGTGGTGAAGTCGACCGGGGTGAGCAGCGGCACCGCCACCCAGGCGATGCGGATGAAGGTCGGGTCGATGCCGAATTTGGCGCCCAGTGCCGAGCAGACGCCGGCGATTTTCGCGTCCTTGCGATCGAGCGAATATGGATAAATGTTGCGAGCCATGGTTCCCCTACCCCTTAGTTTAACCGCGATTTGAGCGCGGCTTTCATGGTTTCAAGTTCGGCGTCGATCGCTTCCGACGCTTTCAGCTGATTGATTTCGTCGGCGAGGCTGCCGATGCCGAGCGCGTCGGCCCTGCCTTCGGCGAAGTCGGCGCGGCGCTCGAGCAGTTCGAAGCGCGAGAACGCGTCCTCGGTGCGGCTGCCGTTCATGATCTCGCGGGTCTTGGCGCGGGTCACCGCAC
>JBDSBX010000224.1:0-5859 GCA_039921365.1 Sphingomicrobium sp.
GCGCCTTGGCACGCCGATCATCGAATCGACCGGGACCGGCGCCGGCATGAAGCTGTTTTGCGCCGGCGTCGGCGAACGCTTTCCAGACATCGAGAACGCCTCGCGCCGGATGAAAGCGTCCGAAGCCAAATTGTGCGCTTCCAATGGCGTCACCAAGGTCACCGAGATCCAGGTCGGCCTCGACGGCGTCGCTTTCGCCACCTCGAAGCGTACGCCGATCGCCGGTCTGACCCAGCGCGACATCTATCTGGCGATCGCCAAGACACCGTTCGGCAAGCCCAATCGCGCCAAGACCTGGAGAGACGTCAACGGCAAGCTGCCGGCGCTCCCGATCCGCGTTTATGGGCCGCCAACGACCAGCGGTACCCGCGATGCATTGGGCGAGCTGATCATGACCCCGCCATGCGATTCGAACCCGAGCATGGCGGCGATGAAGAAGGCCAACGAAGCCAAGTATAAGGCGATCTGCACCGGGGTCCGGAGCGACGGCGCGTATATCGAGACCGGCGAGAACGACAATCTCATCGTCCAGAAGCTCGAGGGCAATCCCGGCACCGTCGGCGTGTTCGGATATTCCTATCTCGAAGAAAATGCGGACAAGCTGAAAGGCATTCCGATCAACGGCGTCGTGCCGACCTACCAGTCGATCAGCAGCTTCAAATATCCCGGCGCACGGCCACTTTATGTGTACGTCAAGAATGCTCATGTCGCCGCCATCCCGGCGGTTCGGGCATTCATCGCCGAGTTCACCAAGGAGAGCACGTTCGGACCGATCGGCTACCTGCTCCGCTCGGGAATGGTGGCTGCTCCGGGCAACATCCGGGCCCGCAGCCAGGCCGCCGCACGGACCTTGACGCCGCTCAACCTGGCCAGCCTCAAATAGGCTTCGCCGTCTACCACCTAAGATAAATTGAGCGCCCGCTGATGTTCGGCGGGCGCCGGGAGCCTCCACCGGGAGGCGGGGGAAAAGGGAATTTTCAAATGATCCGCAAAAAGGTTTTGGCTGCGCTCTTCGGCGGCAGCGCGCTTGTTTTTTCGACCACGGCCGTGGCGCAGGAACCGCCAGCCGCCCAGCAAGAGCCGAGCGAGCCTGACCAGTCCGACGCGACCGCCGATGCGGCGATTGCCGCGGCTGCTCCGGTCGACGACGCCGCAGCCAGGATCGAGCTTCTGCAGGCCCAGGTCGAAGCGCTCCAGGAGGCCCTGGAAGGCGTCAAGACGCAGATGGCCAAGACCACGCCGACGTGGAAAGGCGCGCCCTTGTATGAGGACAAGGACGAGGGTTGGTCGTTCAAGCCGCGCGGCCGCATCCAATATGATGCGGGCTACGTCTCCAACCCCGACGACCAGCCGAACGGCGGCCTGCTGACTCGCAACCTCGGCTTCAACACGCGAGTCCGCCGGATCCGCCTAGGCGCCGAAGGCACCATCCCGGGCGGGTTCGGATACAAGTTCGAAATGGACTATGCGAACTCGATCGTCGGCTTTGGCGACGCGATCATCACCTACGCGCCGAAGGGAAAGATCTGGAGCTGGGCGATCGGCAATCAGGAGACGAATAACAGCCTCGAGCAGATCACCAGCTCGCGTTTCGTCTCCTTCATGGAGCGTTCCGCGTTCAACGACGCATTTATCAATACCCGCCGCATTGGTGTCAACTTCGGTCTAGTCAACAAAGCCGGTGACATGCGCTTCAACGCCGGTCTGTTTGCCGGTCACTCGATCGACAGCAGCTTCGACAATGAAGGCTGGATCGCTGCGGCGCGCGCCGTTTATGCACCGATTCTCGGCGGCAACCAGATGCACTTCGGCGCCAACTTCCAGCACCGCAACTTCCAGGCCAACAATGGCTCGACGGTGTCGGGGGCGATCAATGCACCGTCGACCAACCGGTTCGCTCGTTACCGTGCGCGTCCTTTCACCCAGACGACGGACGTTCGCTTCGTCGATACCGGCAGCTTTGCAGCCAAGAGCGACGACATCTTCGGGCTTGAGTTCATTGGCATCTTCAAGTCGTTGCACGTCACGGCCGAGGGTCAATATCTGAAATCGAACGCTTACGGATCCGGCGATACATTCAACGTCGCGGATACCCGCAACCTGTTCGCCGGCAGCACGGCCGGCACGACCACCGTTTCCGCGCTGGTACCAAGTGGCAACCCGCACTTCTGGGGCGCCTACGCGGAAGCCGGATACTTCATTACCGGCGAGACCCGGGGTTACAAGAATGGGACGTGGGACCGCACGAAGGTGCTCAAGCCGTTCAGCAAGGGCGGCTGGGGTGCGTTTCAAGTTAACGGCCGTGTCGATTATCTCAATCTCGACGCGAGCAAGCTGAGGAACGGGTTCAACAACAATTTTCAGACGGGAATTGCGGCGGCGTCGGTGAACAACACGCGTGGCGGCAAGCAGCTTGGCCTGCTCGGCAGCGTGATCTGGATCCCCGAAGACTGTCTGCGCATGTACCTCCAATATTCACACGCGTTCGTCACCGGTGGTCCGCTCGCCGACGAAGTCGAAGGCATTGCGTCGAGCGCTCCGGGCATCGAAGACGAAAAATATGGCGTCGACTTCATCGGCACCCGCCTTCAGGTCGACTTCTAGCCTTTCGAGTTCACTCCCCTTTTCAAAAGGCTCCCCCTCGTCCCGCCGGGCGAGGGGGTCTTTTCCGGCGTCAATTGGATGGCCCTCATTGCCCGATACGCTACAGACACAAGCCATGGCACCCGCCGGCACCCGATCGTTTCTCGACGCGCTTGACGAACCGGCGATGGTCATCGACCGCGGCGTCGTCCGTTACGCCAATGCTTCCGCCCAAGCGCTTCTCGGGGCAGGCATCGAGGGCAAGGACGTTCGCCTGGCGATCCGCCATCCAGAGGCGCTCGAACATATCCTGCCAGGCGCCGCGGGAGATGTGGAAATCACCGGCATCGGCCAGTTCGGACGGCCGTGGACGCTGTCGATCCGCGAGATCGATGGCAGAATGCTGCTCGTTCGGTTGAGCGACCGATCGGCGGCCATCGCCGCGGAAAAGATGCGGGTCGATTTCGTTGCGAACGCCAGCCACGAACTGCGCACGCCCTTGTCGACCATTCTTGGTTATTCCGAATCGCTCGCCGACGAGGCCGACCTCGATACCGAGCATCGCGCCAAGTTCGGCTCGATCATTCGCGGTGAAGCCAAGCGCATGTTGCGGATTATCGAGGATTTGATGAGCCTGTCGCGGATCGAGGCTGTGCGGTTTGTCACCCCCGCCGACCGGGTGTCGGTCGCCGAAGTCGCGGCCGGGGCGGTGGAGAATGCGTGCCGGGGAGCGCAGCAATGCAGCATCCGGCTCGATGTCGAGCAAGACCTGCCCGCCGTACTCGGCGAACGCGCGCAATTACAGCAACTGGTCGACAATTTGCTGAGCAACGCGATTCGCTACGGGTGCGAACGCGGCGAATGCCTGATCCGCGTGTCGGCGATCCTCGATGACGGCTGGATTCGCCTGTCGGTCGCCGACAACGGGCCGGGAATTGCGCGTGAACATCTCCGCCGGGTGACCGAGCGCTTTTACCGGATCGACGCCGCGCGCAGCCGCGAATCGGGCGGAACCGGACTCGGGCTGGCAATCGTCAAGCATATCGTCGAGCGCCACAAAGGCTCACTCGAAATCCTGAGCAGGGTGGGCGAAGGCACCGAGGTCGTGATCCGCCTGCCGATCGTGCCGGGGGAGCCGATGCTGTCATAAAACTGCAATGCGAGTGTCATCCAGGCGTCAGATGTCACGGCTAAGGCGGCGCCAACAGCTTCCCTTCGACAAGGACCCTTCATGACCAGACATTTTGCGCTGACTGCCGTTGCCGGACTGCTTGCCGCTTGCGGCAGCAATGGCTCCCAAGGCGGTTCGAGCCAACAGATCAAGATCGTCGGTTCGTCGACCGTCTATCCCTTTACCAAGGCGGTGGCCGAAGATTTCCAGCGCGCCACGGCGGGATCGAGCGTGATCGTCGAGTCGACCGGCACCGGCGCTGGCATCAAGCTGTTCTGCGGTGGCGTCGGCGGAACCTTCCCGGACATCGTCAACGCATCGCGGCCGATGAAGAAGAGCGAGTATGACGCTTGCGCCAAGGCCGGCGCCAAATCGATCATCGAAGTGCCCATCGGGATCGACGGCCTGACCTTGATCGAAGCCAATAGCTCGGCGCCAATGAACCTGACCCAGGCCGACATCTATAAGGCGCTCGCCGCCAATCCGTTCGGCAAGGGCGCCAACAAGGCGCAGACTTGGAGGGACGTCAATCCGGCGCTTCCGGCGACCAAGATCCGAGTGCTTGGCCCGCCGCCGACGTCGGGCACGCGCGACAGCCTCGCCGACCTTTACCTGACCAAGGGCTGCGAAACCGATCCGGCGATGAAGGAACTCAAGAAGTCGGATGAAGCCAAGCATAAGGACATCTGCACCAAGGTCCGCGAGGACGGCGCCTTCGTCGAAGCCGGCGAGAACGACAATCTGCTCGTCCAGAAGGTCGCCGCTGACCCGGGGACACTCGGCGTGCTCGGCTTCTCCTACCTTGAGGAGAATTCTGACAAGGTTCGCCCGGTTCAGATAGCCGGCGTCGCGCCGACCGAGGCCACGATCAGCGACCTGTCCTATCCGGGCGCGCGCAAGCTCTACATTTACGTCAAGGGTGAGCATCTGATTGCCAAGCCGAGGATCAAAGACCTGGTCGCGACCTACGCCAAGGCGTGGGGCAAGGGCGGCTCGCTCGAGCGGATCGGGCTGGTCCCCTTCGGCGGCGCCGATGCCAGCGGGGCGGCGGCGCAAGCCACGGCGCTGACGCCGCTCGATCCGGCGACGCTGAAGTAAACGAACGGCGGGGGCCGTCATGTCTCTGACCATTGCGCTCGCCGCGGTGCTGGCCATCGCCGCGATGGCGGGATGGCTCGGCTTTGCCCGCGCCAGCCGCCTGCGGGGCACGACCAGGCTTCACTCGCTGCCGGTCTATCACGCCGCTTATGCCGCGATGTGGGCGGCCCTGCCCGCTTTGCTCCTCCTCGCCGTGTGGTCGCCGGTGCAGTCGCGCTTCGTCGACCAGGCGGTGATGGCAAGCCCCGAAGGGCGCGTGCTGCCGGCGTTCGAAATGCAGCGTGAGTCGATCCTTTCCGAAGCGCGCGAGATCGCCAGCGGCGAGCGCGATGCCGGGTTCAACCCAGAGTCAGCGTCCCTGGTGCCGCGCTTCGCCGAGGCCGAAAACCGCTTCGCGACGATTGGCGGGGGCATCGCCATCCTGCTGGCGCTCGCCGCGGCGGTGTTTTCCCTGCGCCGCACCGCGCCCGGGTTCCGGGCCCGCACCGGGGTCGAGCGATGGGTGATGGCGGTGCTGGTCGCCGCCTCGCTGATCGCCATCCTGACGACTCTTGGAATCCTCCTGTCGCTGATGTTCGAGAGCCTGCGATTCTTCAAGATGGTGCCGGTGACCGAGTTCGTGTTCGGGACCCAGTGGAGCCCGCAAATGGCATTGCGCGCCGACCAGGCTGGATCGTCGGGCGCATTCGGCTCGATCCCGTTGTTCTGGGGGACGGTTTTCATCGGCGCCATCATCGCCATGATCGTCGCCATCCCGCTCGGCTTAATGAGCGCGATTTACCTCACCCAATATGCCCACCCGCGCGTCCGCTCGTGGATGAAGCCGATCCTCGAGATCCTCGCCGGCATTCCGACCGTGGTCTATGGATATTTCGCGGCGCTGACCGTTGCTCCCCACGTTCGCGATCTCGGCCTGGCGCTCGGCATCTCCTCGGCGAGCAGCGAAAGCGCGCTCGCCGCCGGCCTGGTGATGGGCATCATGATCATTCCGTTCATCAGTTCGATGA
>JBDSBX010000225.1:0-13387 GCA_039921365.1 Sphingomicrobium sp.
CGCTTCGCTCTCGTGGAAACGGGCGTTGAGAACTTCGTGGCGAATACCCTCCTTTTCGAGGAATTCGCTGAGCATTTCCGATTTTTCGATCGACACGGTGCCGACCAGCACCGGCTGGCCCTTGTCCTGCCGGGTCTTGATCTCCTTGGCGATGGCGGCGAACTTGTCGGTGATGTTCTTGTAGAATTCGTCGTCGTCGTCGATCCGCGAGACGTCGACGTTGGTCGGGATCGAGACCACGTTCATCCGGTATATGTCGAAAAATTCGGGCGCCTCGGTCAGCGCGGTACCGGTCATCCCCGACAGCTTGGGGTACATGCGGAAATAATTCTGGAAGGTGATCGAGGCGAGGGTCTGGTTCTCGGGCTCGATATTGACACCTTCCTTGGCTTCGACCGCCTGGTGAAGCCCGTCCGACCAGCGCCGCCCATCCATCATCCGGCCGGTGAATTCATCGATGATGATGATCTTCTCGTCCTTGATGATGTAGTCGATGTCCTTCTTGAACATGACGTTGGCCTTGAGCGCCTGGTTCAGATGGTGGACGACCTGGGTGTTGGCGATCGCGTAGAGGTTGCGCCCCTCGATCAGCCCGCCGTCCTCAAGCAGGCGCTCGGCCTTCTCGGTGCCGTCCTCGGTCAGGACGACGCTCTTCTGCTTCTCGTCGAGCTCGTAATCCTCGGGCACAAAGGTTTTCACCAGTGCATCGACCGACATGTAGAGTTCGGACTTGTCGTCGGTCGGGCCGGAGATGATCAGCGGCGTCCTGGCTTCATCGATCAGGATCGAGTCGACCTCGTCGACGATGGCGAAATTGAACGCCCGCTGGACCATGTCGGCGCGCGAATATTTCATATTGTCGCGCAGGTAATCGAACCCCAGCTCATTGTTGGTCGCGTAGGTGATGTCGCAATTATAGGCGTCGCGGCGCTGCTGGTCGGACAAATTGGGGACAATGACTCCGACCGACAGCCCGAGAAAGCGATAGACCTGCCCCATCCATTCGGCGTCGCGCCGCGCCAGATAGTCGTTGACCGTGACCACGTGGACGCCCTTGCCCGGCAGCGCGTTGAGATAGACCGCAAGCGTGGCGACCAAGGTCTTGCCCTCGCCGGTCTTCATCTCGGCGATTTCACCACGGTGAAGCGCGATGCCGCCGATCAGCTGGACGTCGTAATGGCGCTGGCCAAGCGTCCGGGTGGCGGTTTCGCGCACTGTCGCAAAGGCTTCGGCAAGCAATTGGTCGAGTGTCTCGCCGGCCGTCAGCCGCTCCCGGAAGCGATCGGTCTGGCCGCGCAGCTCGTCGTGCGACAAGGCCGAGATGGTCGGCTCGAACGCGTTGACCGCATCGACATGCTTGCCGAGGCCCCGGACATAGCGGTCGTTGGCCGATCCGAAGATGCTTTTTGCCACTGCGGCGAACATGGAATTTCCTTAAAACCCGCGCGTTCAGAAAGGGCGAAGCGCTCCCGCCGACGCTGGGTAAATTGCGTCCGGCGATGTAGGCAGCAGCCCCCTTCTAGTCAATTAACCGGCAGGAGCCGCGGTTCCTTCAAGCTGGCTCTCCAACCATTGCTGGATTTGGCTGCGCGGCGCGGCGCCGACTTTTTGCGCGACCGGCTGGCCGCCCTTGAACAGCAGCATGGTCGGGATGCCGCGAACGCCATAGCGGCCGGGCACTTCGGGATTCTCGTCGATGTTGAGCTTGGCGATGGTCACTTTGTCGCCCAATTCGGCGGCGATTTCCTCGAGCGCCGGGGCGATCTGGCGGCACGGCCCGCACCATTCGGCCCAGAAATCCACGAGGACCGGGCCTTCGGCGCCCAGGACATCGGTGGCAAAGCTCTGATCGGTAACGGATTTGGTGGTCATGGCGCGAATATCTCCTGCGGGGTTGAGCGCCATATGGGCATTCGCCGGCGTCCGCTCAACCACCGAGTTCAATCAGCCGTGGTCCGGTCGTGTAGAGCAGGGCTGAACGGATCGCCCGGCCGGGAAAGATCACGCCCAGCGCTTCGGCATAAGCGGCCATCTGGGCGCGGTGGTAGACCGGGATCTGATCATCGCCAGCGGGCGCCCGCCCCGTCTTGAAATCGATGACGGAGATCTGCCTGTCTTCGACCAGCAACCGATCGACGGTTCCGGCGATGACCCGGCCGTCGGCAAGCGTCGCGGCGATCGGCGCTTCGGCGAGCGAATTGGGGCCAAACACGTCCGCAAAACGGGGGTCGTCGAGGATCGAGCCCACCAGGTCGGCCAAAGCCTCGCGTTCGGCTGGTTCAATGATACCCGCAGAATGCTCAAGCCAGCGCAGGGCGGCCGGGCGGCGCTGTTCCGGTCGAACCCCGGGCAAGCGCTCGAACAATTGATGGATTACTGTGCCGCGCCGGGCGGCGGCGCGCTGCTCGGCGCTCGGTGCAGGCGCCGCCTCGCGATCCTCCGCTACCGCCGACGGCGCCAACGGTCGCGGCGGGCGGCTTTCGGTCGGAGCCGCCCTTCGAGCCCAATCGGGCACTTCCACGGGCGCGACCGCGACGCGCGGTGGCCGCAGCCTTGGCGCGGGGGCACTGACCTTGCCGCGATAGCGGATCGCCTGCCCCCAGGCCGCGTCCTCCTCGGGCTGCGCGCCAAGCGACAGCAAGCCTCGCTCGACCTGGCTGTGCCAGCTGTTCTCCGCCAGCTGCCCGTTGGGCTCGACCCCGGCGATCACCAGCCGTTCGATGGCCCGGGTCATGCCGACGTAGAGCAAGCGCATATGCTCCTGCAGGTCGCGCTCCTGGTCCATGGCAATCAGCAAATAGAACGGGTAGACGCGCTCGGCCTTGCGCGGTCGGAGCACGGGTGTCTCAACCCCGGCAATGACCATGTTCATCGCGCGGGCAACGCCGCCGATCCTGGCCGGGTCGGCGGTCGCGTCGGCGATGATCACGAACGGCGCCTCCAGCCCCTTGGCGCCGTGCACGGTCATCACCCGCACCGCTTGCGCCGGCGCCGACGGGTCGCGCTGGACCTCGACATCGCCACGCCCGAACCAGGCGAGAAAGCGGTCGAGGGACGGCGTGTCGTTGCGCTCAAACTCCATCGCGCTCGCCAGCAACTCGTCGATCGGGTCTCGAGACGCCATTCCAAGGCGACGGTACAGCTTGCGCCGCCCGTCGAGCGGCCCCGACAGGATCGTCTCCAAAAACCGCGCCGGGGTGGTGTAATCCGCCATCCGCAAAAGCGCGCCAAGCTCTTCATGAGTTTGGGTCAGGTGCGGCTGGTCGCCAGCGCGCTGGCGCAACACGCGCCACAGGGGAAATTTCTTTCGGTCGTGAGCAAGGTCGAACAATTGCTCCTGGCTCAAGCCGATCAACGGCGAGACTAGCAGATTGGCGAGGTTTAAATCGTCGAGCGGCTGGACGGCGAACGCCACTGCGGCCAGCAGGTCGCGAACCGCGAACGGCTTCGACAAGTGCAGCCGGTCGATGCCGGCGACCGGCACCTTGGCGGCGAACAGCCGCGCGACGATCAGCGCCGCAAGTTCGGTCCGCCGGCGAACCAGTATAAGGACATCGCCAGCGCCCAACGGCCGCTGAGTGGACGCCAGGATCGGCGCCTCGTCGAGCCAGCGCCTGACCTGGTTGGCGAGCGCATCGGCATATAGGCGGTCGCGCTCGCCGAGCCAGCCCTCCTCGCCGTCGGCCCCCTCGTCGCTGTCCTCGTCGGCCGTGATTGCAAAAGGCTTCCACAGCTCGACCATGCCCGGCCGGCGATCGAAATGGGCCCGGTGGGGGTTGGGCAGGTCCGGCAGGCCCATCGCGCCGAAGCCGATTTCACCGATCACCGCATCCACGGCTTCGAGGAGCGCGGGCGCCGAGCGGAAGCTGGCGTCGATCGACAGGTCGCGGAATTCGAGCGCCAGCCGCTCGCCGTCATCGCTTTCAACCTCCGCCTCGCGAAGGGCGGCCGAATGGTCGCGGACCCAGTCCCGCGCGCGCTTGAATTCGTTGGGGTCGGTGCCCTGGAAGCCGAAAATCGCCTGCTTGAAGTCGCCGACCATGAACAATGTCCGGTTGCGGCCCGCGGCTTCGCTCGAGCCGCTGAAATACTCGCCTGCGAGCGCCTTGATGATGTCCCACTGGTCGCGGTTGGTGTCCTGCGACTCATCGACCAATATGTGGTCGGTGCGGCGGTCGAGCTTATAGCGCACCCACTCGCCCATCCCGGGTTGCTCGAGCAATTGCCGCGCCCATCGGATCAAATCGTCGAAGTCCGCAACCCCGGCGCTGCGCTTGGCCTGAGTGTAGGCGACAGCGAATGCCTGACCGGCGCGAAGCCCCGCGGCCATGTCGGCGGCGAGCGCCGCACCGCGCTGGATGGCGATCAGATCGCCGATCATCTCGGCCAGGCGCGCGGCGTGCGCATCATAATCGGCGTTGGCCTTGAGCTGCCCGGGCATGACCTTGCGCAGCGAGCCGGTCCCGGTGAACACCACCAGAGCCAGATCGGACAGGGTCGCCGATCGACCAGCCGGATCGAGGCTCAGCCATTGCTCGACCGCGTCTGCGGCTTTGGTGCCGGTGACTCCACCCCAAGAGCGATTGGCCCCGGCGATGGCGTTCAGCAGGTCGCAATCGAAGCGGTCGTCGGCGCAATGCTCGGCCAGGAAGTCGTCGACCGCGCCTTCGGGCAAACCCATGGCTTGACGAAGCTTGTCCTCGATGGCCTCGGGCGCTCCCAGTCCGGTCAGCGCGTCGCCGGCCCGGGCGCATTGCATCAGATAAGCGACCGCATCTTTCTCGCCGAGGCGCAGGCTGAGGCATTGGACGTCGGCGATCAGTGCCTGATTGCCAAGGCTTTCGGCATCGGCGAGCAGGGCCGCCAGCGTGGTCCGCGCCAACTCCTGCTCGGCACGTCCTTCGAGCGGCTGGAAACCCGGACTGATTCCCGCCTCGGCCGGGAAGGCCGCGAGCAGCGCCTGGGCGAAGCTGTGGATGGTCTGGATGCGCAGTCCGCCGGGCGCGTCGAGGATCTTGGCGAACAAGCGCCGCGCACGCTGCATTGTCGGTGGATCATTGACTTCGCCGAGGTTGATGAGATCAGTTCTCAAGTCCTGGTCGCGCATCCGCACCCAGGTCGCGAGCCTCGTATTGATGCGGTTGGCCATCTCCGCGGCGCCGGCTTTGGTAAAGGTCAGGCACAGGATGTGCTCCGGCCGCACGCCCGACAGCAGCAGCCGCAGCACGCGCGCGCTCAGTACCTGGGTCTTGCCGCTCCCCGCCGACGCCGACAGCGCCGCGTGGATGCGCGGATCGGACGCCCGTGCCTGGTCGCCCTGGAGCTCGGGGAAGGGTTTTAGCCGGTAGCGCATCAGCGACCCGCTTCCCAACCCGTGCCCGAGCCAATAGAATGCACTGGATGGACGACAAAGACAGTGACGACGCCCGGCGCACCAAGCTGGTCAAGGCCGGCGTCGCCGTCGGCATCGGCTCGGCAGCGATCGTTGCCGCCCTGCTCTACGCGTCGAAAGTCAAGAAACCCCGCAAATAGGCTCATTCGCGGCCGTACCATTCTTCCAGCCGCATCAGCTGGTCATAGTCGCCATAGGGCGCGTAAGCCGGATGCACTTTGGCCGTGAACGGCTCCTCCCCGGTCAGCCACTTGCGTGCCGCCTCGGCAAAATGGTCCTCGGCATGCGCGAGAAAGTCGGCGGCCCCAATTTTCTTGTCCGGACACAGCTTCCTCCCGAAATCTTCGCCATATTTGCTCAGCGACCAATATTCATGCGCTTGCGGTTCGCCGCTAACCCCTTCGAATCCCCTGGCTTTCGCAATCAGTCCGAGCAGGCCGAGTTGCAGCGCAAAGCCCGCATCGACCGCTTTCTGCGCCGGCGCCTTGCCAGTCTTGTAATCGAGGAGGGCCAATCCTCCTCCGGCGAGCCGGTCGATTCGGTCCGCTTTGCCATGCACGAGTACCTCCTCAATTAGCGCTTTACCCCTGATCTCGGCCTTCAGCGGTAATCGGCCTTCGGCCCGGTTGGTGATTTCTTGCTGCTCGATCCAGCGGATGGCCTCGATCAGCCGCGGCTGCCACAACGCGCGCAGCATCGGGTGGATCGTTTCCTGCTCGAGCAGTTGACGGGCACGAGGCAGCAACTTGGCCGGGTCGCATCCATCCTCTTTCAGCCAATGCTCGAGGACCTCGTGGACCGCGGTCCCCTTCCACGCCGCGCTGTGGTCGGCATCGACCGGATCAAGGCTCCGCAGCCCGAGCATCGCCTGGGCATAAAAGGCAAACGGGTCGGCTTTCAGTCGATCGACCTGGGTCACCGAAATCTTGCGGGGCCGAAGCGCCTTGGCCGGGGACGGTCGCGGGCGGCCGGCGGGCTCGAGGACGCCCGGATCGTCGAGGGTCGCCGCCAGCCGTTCGAGCCTGGTGTCGCGCGCCAATCCCCCGGTCATCGCCCGCAACCGCAACCAGAAGCGCGAAGCGATGGTCGGCGAGCGGCTGTCCCGCCGCGCGCGGGTGATCAGCACGTTGGGAGCGCCGAGCGCACTGGCAAAATCGTGCGCGGCGAGGCCGGTGCGAAACTCAAGCCCCGGCATTTTGAGATTTGCGCGGATCCTCGGCGCTAGCCACGGATCGGGTGCCGGCAGCGCCGGCCACACGCCTTCGTTGAGCCCGCCGAGTACCATCAAATCGGCTTGCTGCAACCGCGCCTCGAGCAGGCCCCAGATAAAGATTCGCGGATGCCCGCCATAGGGCGGCCGCACTCGCCGCTCGTCAAGCAATTGGCGAAGCAAGGGCAACGCACTTTCGGGAGTGACGGTCAGCAACGCCGCCTCTGGCAGCGCCTGGAGTTCCGCCACTAGCTCGGCCGTCATGCGCCCGTCCTGCCCGCGCCAGGCGGCATTGCCGGCCAGGCTGTCCGCGGCCTGAGCCAATTGCTCGGCGAATTGGGTCAGTGCGACCGGCGAGCGCAGCATCGCATCGAGGGGCGCGACCGCCGCGCGAACCACCTGCCACGCCTCGATTCCGGCGAAATGCGTGTCGAGACCGCGGATTCCCGGGCTCGGCCGCGGTCCGCGCAGCGCGAGGTCCAGCGCCCGCACCGCTTCGAGCCACGCCGAACGGCCTTCCCCTTCGCCGCCGACCAACGGGTGCTTGAGCAGCGCCAGCAGCGGTACTGGGGCCAATCTCTCGGCCGCCCCTGCCGCGATCCCCAACAACAAGGTGCCCGCTGCGGTCTGCGACAATGGCCGCCCGGCGCTGTCGTCGGCCTCGATCCCCCAGCGCGCGAGCAACGCCGAGACGCGCGCGGCGAGCATCCGGTCGGGCGTGACCAGCGCCGCCGTGCGCCCCGGCGTCTCGACCGCCTCGCGCAACGCCAGAGCGATCGCCTGAGCCTCGCTGGCCGGGTCGGGGAATTCGGCGGCGCGAATGCCGGTCAATCGCCGCTCGGCCGGTTTGAGCCCCTTCCATTTGTCGCTGAAATCGGCTGCGGTCATCGCGTTGGCGATCGCTCGCCCGCGGATCGCGCGTGCTGCCGAACGGCCAGAGGAGCGCCATAGCCGCACCTCGCCGCGGGCGACCCCCATCCGCTCGAGCAGCAGTTTCAGGTGGAATTGGGGATGGCTTTCCTCGCTCCGATCTTCCATGCTCGGTCCAAGCGCTTCCCACTCCTCGTCCGGCATCACCGAAGCCAGGCTCAAGCCGGGCAGTACCACCATCCCTTCCGGCATGTCGGCGACCCGGAGCAGCAGCGCGGCGACGGCCGGGGCGGCGGTGGTAATGCCCGCCGCGACGGTGAAGCCAGTTGGCGGCGAGCGTTCCCAGCGCGCGGCCAGTGCGCGCAGCAGCCGGTTGCGCCGATCAGCGAGGTCTAGGCGCCCATTCGCCGCCAGCGCGGCCGGCCATACAGCGACAATTGCGCGTAACCGGTCAAGCGACAGCTGCCAGTGGTGCGCAAGCTCGGGAGCATCGCCGGCCGCTTCGGCAAGCTGCCCCGGAGCAATCTCCTCGATCAGCAGGGCATCCAGGGTTCGCGCCAGATCGGCGGCCAGGCGCATATTCTCGGCCGCGCTTGCGCCATCGCCCCCGACCAGCACTGCAAGCGCCAACAATCGCGCCAGCGGATCGACCGACGGGGGGATTGGCTCGGAGACGTTGGCGGGATCGAGCGCGCCGCCAATCCGCTCCTCAAGTTCAGGATCGCCGATCGGCACCAGGCGCGGCAGAACCAGGCCCGAGCCACTCGCGCGGACAAAGGCTTCGGTAACGGTCCGGACCGCGCGATTGTTGGGCAACAGGATTCGCCCGCGCGCGACATCTAGTGGACCGGCGCCACATTGCCGCCTGAGCCCGGCGACCAGCGAATCGGCGAATGAGCGATGCGCCGGGATGGTGAAGACCGCCGGCGCCCGTGGACGCTCGGCGCCCGTGTCAGACATTGGCCAGGACCTGTTCAGTCGCCCGAATGGATTCTGGGTTGCCGACATCGAACCACAGGCCTTGGTGGACGGCGCCGAAGCAGCGGCCGGCGGCGATTGCGCGATCCCACAGGACATTGGTCGAGAACGCGCCTTCGGGCGCATCCTTGAGCAATGCCTTGGTGATGATCTGGACGCCGGTGTAGACGAAAGGCGCAACCCGCGAGCGGCCCCGGCGACGCAATTGGCCGGCGCGGTCCATGTGGAAGTCACCAATGCCTTTATGATTCATGGCCCGCGCCTGCGGTACCAGCAGCAGCAATGCGTCCATCTTGCCACCGTCCCAATGCGACGCCAGCAGCTTCAAGGTGTCCGCCGGTCCATCGATCCACAGATTGTCGCTGTTGATCGCCAGGAAGGGATCGCTGCCAATTTTCGACTGCGCGCGCACCAGTCCGCCGCCCGTCTCAAGCAGCAAGTCGCGCTCATCGGAAATCCTTACCTCGAGACCGTTGGCCGCGTGGGCGAGGTGCGCCTCGAGCACATCGGCGAGATAATGGACGTTGACCACCACCTCTTTGACGCCGGCGGCGCGGAGGCGGTCGAGGACATGGTCGAGCAGCGGCTTTCCCGCGACCTCGACCAACGGCTTGGGCTTGGTTGCCGTCAGTGGCCGCATCCGCTTGCCGAGCCCGGCGGCCATGACCATCGCCGTCGCCGGGACTTCGGCCGCGACTTCGGCGCGCAGCCGCAAGGCGGTGCGGGCCTTGCTCACGCCGCTGCCTCCCACGGCGCGGCGCGATGCTCGGGTGCAATGTTGGCATCGAACCAGTCCCGGACGGGCGCCAGTTGCGGCGAAGCGAGGTCGCGTTCCAACAGCCCCCACATCCGCGGCTGGAACGCGGTATAATGCGGCTTGTGGTCGCGCTTCCACAGCCGCGTGAAGACGCCGAGAATGCGCGTATTGCGCTGCGCCGCGAGCGCCCAATAGGCGCGTTCATAGGCTTCGCCTTGTCCTGTCGCGGCCAGATAGCGGTCGATCATGGCGCGCTCGACGGCTTCGGGCACATCTCGTCGCGCATCCTCGAGCACCGATGCCAAATCGTAGGCGGGATGGCCGGTGCGGGCGTCCTGGAAGTCGAGCAAGCCAAGATGGGCGACCCCATCGCGCCCGCCGATCAGCATGACATTCTCGGCGTGGTAATCGCGAAGGATGGTGACGGGGCCGAGGCCGTCCGCGGCGACCGGCTGCAGCGCCTCGGTCCACGCGGTGCGATATCCGTCGACATCGACCGCGAGACCGAGCGCCTGACAATACCAGTCGGGGAACAGCATTAACTCCTCCAGCCAGGTCTCCAGGCCGTGAGCAGCGAGGCCCGGCATTGGCGGGCGCTCGTGGAGATGGACGAGGACATCGGTTGCCAGCTCGTAGAGCTCCCACTCGCGGGACGGCTCCTGCTCGAGCGCTTCGCGAAGCCGGGCATCGCCGAAATCCGCCAGAAGCAGCAATCCCCTGTCAAGGTCGCTGGCAAGGATCTCGGGCGCGCTCAACCCCGCCGACGCAAGCCATTCGGCGACGGCCATAAACGGCCGCGGGTCCTCATGCGGCGGCGGCGCGTCCATCAGTACCGCGGAACGGCCTTCGCCGAGCACTCGAAAGTAGCGGCGGAAGGAGGCGTCGCCGGCCAGCGGTTCGATCGTCGCGCCGGCCCAGCCGCACGCAGCAAGGAATTGCGGCGCATGTTGGGGCGGATTCATCGGGGAAGCCATCGCCCTTCCCATGCCGGGGGCACAAGCACTGTCAAGCGGCGTGCGCCCGCCTCGGCGAAGTTGAGGGTCAGCCGGAGGGCATCGCGCCACATGCCCCCCCCGGCGCGCTCCGGCCATTCCACCAGCAACACTGCATCGTCAACGCCATCGAGACCGAGCTCGGCGATTTCGGACGCATTTTCGAGGCGATAGAGGTCGACATGCCAAGCCGGTGGATCAAGGCTTTCGTAAGGCTGGACAATGGCATAGCTCGGGCTGGGGACTTCGTCGCCAAAGCCGAGCGCCGCCAGATAGCCACGCACCAGCGTCGTCTTGCCCACCCCCAAGGGCCCGGAGATGGCGATGACGTCACCGCGCCGAGTTCGGGCGGCAAGCTGCGCACCGACCGCCGCCGTGTCTTCATCGGTGGTCAGCCTCACGGCGCCCCGCGCGGCACCGTCAGGGTGACCGTCGTCCCCTTCGACTTCTTGGACTCCAGCTCGACAGTACCGCCGTGCGCCTCGATGAACTGGCGAGTCAGCGGCAGCCCGAGGCCAAGCGCCGCCTCGCCGCGGACCCCCGCCTCCTCCACCCGATCGAAGCGGTTGAAGACACGGGGCAGGTCCTTGGCGGCGATGCCCGAACCATTGTCGCTGATCTGGATGACGACCTGGTCCGTGTCCCCGGCGGCCTTCAGCACGATCCGGCCTTTGCGGTCGGTGTAGGCGATCGCATTGTGCAGCACATGTTCGATGGATTCGCGCAACCGCCGAGCGTCACCAGTGACGATGCCCGTGGACGCGGAAATGTCACTGGTCAGCGACTGCGTCTTCTCCGCTGCGCGCGGCTGAGCGGTTTCTACCGCCGCGCGGCACAGGCCCCCAACGTCGACCCGCTCCTTTTCGATGCTGACCCCGCGAGCGTCGCCGGTGGTGAGATCGAGCACGTCGTCGACCAGCTTGGACAAGCGCCCGACCGACTCCTCGATCGCCCCGACATAGTCTTCGGCTTTGGCCGACAGTTGGCCCGCATAGCCTCCGGCGAGCATCTCCGCGAAGCCGCCGATCGAGGTCAATGGCGTTCGCAGCTCATAGCTCATGTTGGCGACGAAGTCGGTCTTCACCCGGTCGGCTGCCTCGAGCGCGGTAGCGCGTTCGCGTAAGGCAGCTTCGATCCGCGTTGAGTCCGTGACGTCGACCATGGTGAATAGCGCGTTGCCGTCCGGCAGCGGCACTGCGGCAAACTCGAAATGCCGGCCATCGGTCATCGATATCCGTCCGCTCGCCGGTTCTCGCTTGCTGGTCGTCTGGCGGACCTGCTCGCGGATTTGCGCGGCGGCGGTCGGGTTGACCAGCTTGCGCGCCATGGCCGGCACCAACTCATCGACCCGCGGGTGCTCCCCGAGCCACCCCTCGTCGAGGTCCCAGACCTGGCAGAAGCGGCGGTTCCACAGGTACAGCCGGCCATCGCTTGCAAACACGCCGATCGCTTCGAACAAATTGTCGAACGTTGCCGCCCGAACCCGCAGCAATGTGTCGCGCGCCGAGGCCAGGCGGACTTGCTCGGTGCGGTCCTCGAGGAACAGGCGCAGCCCGCCGTCGGGAAGCGCCTGGGCAACAATGCGCAAATGGTCGCCGTTGGCCAGCATCCACTCTTCCTCGACGACTTCCTCGGCGCTGCTGAACCAGGCTCGCCGCTCGTCCTTCCAGGCCGGGAAGTCGCGGGTTTCCGGTAATCGGTGGTTTTCGCGCATGCGTTCAAGCACGCGGTCGAATTCCGGCCGCTCGGACAACCATTCGGGGTCGAGCTGGGCCATCACGGCGAACGGCTGGTTGTAGAAGTTCAGCGACCGGTCGGCATCGAACTGGACGGCGCCCGCGGTCATCCGGTCGGACAACTCGCGTTGCGACTGGATATGACGGGCGAGCTCGTAGCGGGCGTCTTCGAGATCCTGGATGTCGATCGCGAAGCCGGCGACCGCGCCGGTTGGCAGCGGGACGTTGACGAGCCGCAGCATGCGCCGTTCGCCGCGGATGATCGCCGCCTGGTTGCGCGACTGGATCTTGCCGGCTTCGACCGCCTTTTGCGCCGCGCTGCGAGCGCCATTGTCGCCGGTTTCGTCGATCAGCTCGATCCCTTGCGCGATGACCTCCTCGCCGTCGCGCGCTTCCACTGCCTGGACGAACGCTCTGTTGACCAGGCCCAGCTTGAGATCAGGGCCCCGGAACCACATCGGGAACGGCGCCGATTCGATCAGATGGGTGAGGCTGTCGAGGGCGCCTTCGGTCTGCCGCAGGCGCAGTGTCAGCTTGGCCCGCTCTTCGTCGCTGGCGCTGGTGTCAAACAGCCACAACAGCAGCGTGCCGGGAAGCTCGGGTGGGGGGGCTGGACCGCCGCGGACATCGAACACGCGGCGCGAGCCGGCGGAACGCACCTTGCGCTCGACCTTGCCTGCGCCCACCGCGGCCGCCTGGACGTCTCCGACCAGGCCGTCGACATCCTCGCGCTCGATCCCGGCCGTGTCGCCGGCGAGATCCGCCAGCCTGGCCGGCGCTAGCTCGAGCCCGAGCTCGCGAAGCAGGCGCTGGTCGATTTCGATGCGGCCATCGGGGTGGACGAGCAGCGGCCGCGCCGGAACAACCTCGATCATGCTCGCCATCGACCGGGCGGAGGCGACCACCGCATTGGCATTGCGCAAGCGTCTGGCGGCGGCGATCGACACCGCAACGGCGATGACGATCCACAACGCCGCGAATGCGATTGCAATCAGGCTCGTGCCCGGAAGCTCGTTCACTGGTTCAGCTGCCCACTCCACATAGCAGCGAGCATAAGCTGTCAGTCCGCGAAAACAGAAGCGGAATCAGGCCATCATCTCGGGATGCTGCGCCCAAAAAAAACGAGCGGGATTTCTCCCGCCCGTAAATTCTACGAATTGGCTGGCCGGTCTTAGAAGGCCTTGGCGCGAACGTTAACGAAGAATGTCCGCCCGCGGAAATCGTAGCCGCCCTGGAGCGGCGCGTTCGCCGTAGTGTTTACGAACGGATCTTCGGCAGTGATTTTCGGCGGCTTCTTGTCGAACAGGTTACGAACTCCGCCGGTGATGCTGAACCGCTCTCTCTCGTAACGGATCGACAATGTGTGCAGCCAATAGTCGGGGACCGTGAAGTCGTAGATAGCCGGATCGAAGCCCAAATCCTCGGCGGCGTCGTTGTCGGACGTCCCTTGGA
>JBDSBX010000226.1:0-3384 GCA_039921365.1 Sphingomicrobium sp.
CGCGAGCGAAATGGTTGAGCGTCCCGAGCGGCAGGATGCCGAGCCTGGTCGCGCTGCCGGCGATCGCACCGGAGGCCGCGCTGATCGTGCCGTCGCCGCCGCCGACGATCAGCAACGGATCGCCACGCTCGACAATCGCCCGGCAGCGCGCCTCGGTCTCGCTGCCGTCGATCAAATCGATGTCGGCATCGACACCGGCGTTGTCGAGCGCCGCCTTGACCCTGGTCGCGATTTCCTGGTCGGCCGTCGCCGCGCCGCCGCCGCGATTGATGAGGACGGTGATGGGCCGGTTCGTCAGCTGGCCGGACCGATGCGAAATGCCGCCAGCTTATTGCCGTCGAGGTCGCGGAAATAGGCGCCGTAAAACGCCTGGTCGCCTTCGTCGCCGCGCACCCCGGGCGGGCCCTCGCAGCTGGCGCCCAGTTCGATCGCCTTGGCATAGAGCGTGTCGATCTTGTCGCGCGAGTCGAGGACGATCGCCGCCATATTGCCGTTGCCGGCGGTCGCCACATTGCCGTCATGCGGCTTGGCGACGGCAAGTGCCGGCTGGCCCATGCCGGTGCCGTACATGGTAAAATTGTCGCCGAACTCCATGATCCGGCCGGCACCGATGACCGGCATCAACGAATCGTAGAAATCCCGGGCGCGAGGCAGGTCATTGCTGCCCAACACGACATAACCGATCATGGCTTGGCCTTTCCTGCTGGCGCTGTTGGCGAGGTTGCCGATGCCGCCGGGCAGTCGCCGACGCGCTTGCCGGCAACGGTCCGGGTCATTTCATAATCGCCGGATTTGTCGAAATAGGTCGCGGTCCTGAGCTTGGCGGCGAAGCTGTCGACTTTGAAGTCGCCGTCGACAAGCTGAGTCAGCTGGCCGGCGGGGCGAGTGCAGGTCAGCTGCATGTTCAACCGCCCGTTGCGGACGTAAGCGCTCGACGCCGTGCACTTGTCGCCGGCTTCCGCGAACGCGTCGGGGGCGATGCTGCCGTCGCTGTCGACGCAGGCGCGATGCGTGGTCGGCGGACCGCCAACCTTCGCCCTGGTCGCCGGCGTCGTCTGGTCCATCGAACGCACCTCATCGACCTTGGCCGTGATTTCATACTCGCCGGGCTTCAGCGAGGTCACCTCGGCTTCCTCAGGCCCGGGCGCGGGCTCGGCGGAACAGGCGGCCAACAGGCCCGCCGCGGTGAGTCCCAGAACGATCGTGCGCATGGCTTTTCCCCCTCCCGTTTGGATTAGCTCTCCTTGGCGTCGCACTCACCGACGCGCTTGCCTTCGACCCGCATCTTCATCGTCATCGAGCCCATCGCCCCGGCCGGCGCGGCGGTGCCGCGATCCATCTCGGTCGTCATCGCCATGTGATATTCGTCGGGTTTATAGTCGCCGGCCATGGTCATCACCTGCGTGCCGCCGCCGGCGCTGCAGCGCATCTTGGCGTCGATCGCGCCGTTGCCCATTTTGAAATGGTCGTACTTGCAATTCTTGTTGCCGGCGAAGAAGTCGGCATTGGGCTTCTTGACGTCGGCTTGCGTCATGCACGATTCGGTGCCCGGCTTGCTGGCCATCGTCGCCTTCATGCTGTCGGCGATCCCCGGCGGCATTCCGGGCGCGCTCAGTTCCTCGATCGTCGCCTTGGTCAGCCATTTGCCGGGGCGCAGGAAGCTGTCGGTGCCGCCCGCTCGTTCGACCTTGGCGGCGACTTCGGCGACCGTTGCATTCTTCGCCTCGACCGTCGGGCTCGAGTCACAGGCGGCGAGCGGCAGCGCGCTCAGCAGCAAGTTGGCGATGTGCTTCATCGAATGTCTCCCCTGGATGTTCGTCGCACCATATGCGCCTCGCCGGTGAGCGCAACTGGCGGACCCGCGACTGCTGGAACTGTTCGCCGTCCGCGCCCATATGCGCTGGCGATGCCAATCCAGATCCGCACTTCACTCGCCGAGCCCGAGATGGCCGAGACCTTCGTTCCGCACCGCCCGGCGCGACCCGACAAGGCCGAGGGCGGCAAGCCGTTTGTGCTCAGTTCCGAGTATGAACCGGCGGGCGACCAGCCGACCGCGATCCGTGAGCTGACCGAGGCGGCGCTAGGCGGCGAACAGAACCAGGTGCTGCTCGGCGTCACCGGCTCCGGCAAGACCTTTACCATGGCCAAAATGATCGAGACGCTGCAGCGCCCGGCGCTGGTGATCGCACCCAACAAGATCCTCGCGGCGCAATTGTACGGCGAATTGAAGAGCTTCTTTCCCGACAACGCGGTCGAATATTTCGTCAGTTACTATGATTATTACCAGCCCGAGGCCTACGTCCCGCGCTCCGACACCTACATCGAAAAAGAGAGTTCGGTGAACGAGGCGATCGACCGCATGCGCCACTCGGCAACGCGGTCGCTGCTCGAGCGAGACGACGTCATCATCGTCGCGTCGGTCAGCTGTCTCTACGGCATCGGGTCGGTCGAGACTTATTCGGCGATGATCTTTTCCTTGAAGAAGGGCGGCCGCGAGGACCAGCGCGAGATCATCCGCAAGCTCGTCGCGCTGCAATATCGCCGCAACGACCAGGCGTTCGCGCGCGGCAATTTTCGCGTTCGCGGCGACAATCTTGAAATCTTCCCGTCGCACTATGAGGACACCGCCTGGCGGATCGCTTTCTTTGGGGACGAGATCGAGGAAATCGTCGAATTCGATCCGCTGACCGGCAAGAAAGTCGCGAGCCTCGACACCATCAAAGTCTATGCGAATTCGCATTATGTGACGCCGGGGCCGACGCTCAAGCAGGCGATGGGAGCGATCCGCCACGAGCTTGCCGAGCGTTTGAGGGAACTCGAGGCGGAAGGGCGGCTGATCGAGTTGCAGCGGCTCGAGCAGCGGACCAATTTCGACCTGGAAATGATCGCCGCCACCGGCAGCTGCGCGGGGATCGAGAATTACTCGCGCTTCCTGACCGGCCGCCTGCCCGGCGAGCCGCCGCCGACGCTGTTCGAATATCTGCCCGACAACGCGCTGCTGTTCGTCGACGAGAGCCACCAGACGGTGCCGCAGATCGGCGCGATGGCCAAGGGCGATCACCGCCGCAAGATCACGCTCGCCGAATATGGTTTCCGGTTACCGAGCTGCATCGACACCCGGCCGCTTCGGTTCAACGAGTGGGACGCGATGCGGCCGCAGACCACGTTCCTGTCGGCGACCCCGGGCCCGTGGGAAATGAACGCCACCGGCGGGGTGTTCTCCGAGCAGGTCATCCGCCCGACCGGGCTGATCGACCCGCCGGTCGAGATCAAGCCGGTCGAGGACCAGGTCGATGACCTCGTCAACGAAGCCAAGATGGTGGCCAAGGCGGGCTACCGAACTTTGGTCACGACCCTGACCAAGCGAATGGCCGAGGATTTGAC
>JBDSBX010000227.1:0-3844 GCA_039921365.1 Sphingomicrobium sp.
TTGCTTCCCCGCCCACAATAACCCATATCCCTCGGCGCCAGAGGGCCGGGCGGCCGCGGCGGGAGCTTGCTCCCGGCGAGGAAAGTCCGGGCTCCACGGAACGACGGTGCCGGGTAACGCCCGGCGGCTCTTGCGCAAGCCAGGGTCAGGGATAGTGCCACAGAAAGGAATCCGCCGGTTTTCGGACCGGTAAGGGCGAAAGGGTGCGGCAAGAGCGCACCGCGGCGGCGGCAACGTCGCCGGCACGGTAAACCCCACCGGGAGCAAGACCGAATAGGGGTGGCAAATGGGCCTGTTCTGGCTCGTCGCCCGGGTTGGTCGCTGGAGGGGCAAGGTAACTTGCCTCCTAGAGGAATGGTCGCCCATTCGTCGTGGCAACGCGGCGATGGACAGAACCCGGCTTACAGGTCCTCTGGCACATTTTTACGGGCGCTCTGGTCTGGCTTCGCCCGCGTCATTAAGTTGAGGTTGACTGGCTGGTTACAAAAGATCCGACGACTGGGGCTTTCCGCGCTGGCGGCCGTACGGCGGTAAATCTCGCGAGGCAACGCGCGTGCGGATCTGCGACCGCGATGGCTGCCTTGAGCCTGGCGACCGGCCGGCACCCAAAGCTCCAAACAGCAAAGAACGCTGGTCCTTCTGCGAGACACACGCCGCCGAGTACAACCGCAATTGGGACTATTTCACCGGGCTCGACGCCGCCGACGCGGCCGCGCGGGAAGCGAGCGAGAGCGCCGAGGCGTCGGCCTTCCGCCAGGCCCAGCACTGGCAATGGGGCGGTCCCGGCGACGGCAGCGGCAGCCGCGACGAAATGCGGGCCCTGGAAGCGCTCGAGCTCGACGGCGACGCCGACTTCGGCAAGGTCAAGGCCGCCTACCGCCGGCTCGCCAAGGAACATCACCCGGACCTGAAGCCCGGCGACGAGCAGGCCGCCAAGCGCTTCCAGCAGGTCAAGGCGGCGTTCGACGTGCTTCGCCGGGTCGAGGAACGGCGCGAAGCCAAGCCAGCCCGCTAAGCGCGGCCTAAATGCCGATCATGCCTTCTAAATGCCGATCATGAACGTGCTGGCGCTGTAGGCGACCGGCTTGGCGGGGTTGCCGACATGGGCGGTGCCGCGAGTGAATGCGATCCGGCTGGTGAGATTGGTGCATTCACAGCGCGCGAACACGTTCTCCCCTTTGAATGCCGGGCGCAGATAGTCGATCCGCATGTCGATCGTCGCCAGCGCGATGAATTTTCCGAGCGCGGCCCACACCGCCGTTCCGCTTGCCGTGTCGATCAGGCTGACGATCGCTCCGGAGGCGAGGATGCCGCTGTCGGGGACGCCAACCAGCTCCTCGCGCCAGGGCAGGCAGAGCTCGGCCCAATTGTCACCCGAATCCTGAAATTCCATGCCCAGCGCGCGCCCGTGCCCGACCTTGCGGGCGAGCGCGAAGAACCGCCTCGCGTCGAAGTCGCCGCCATCAGAGATGGATCCAGCGACCTCGCTCACGCTGCTAACCGGTGGGCGGTCTCGCGGACCAGCGCGATCATGCTGGGGATTCCCTGGGTGCGGTTGGCGCTCAGTTGGCGCGACAGGTCGAACGGCGCGAGCGCGGCCGCGACGTCCATCGCCGCGACCTCGTGCGCCGGCCGGTCCTGGACCGCGGTAAGCACCAGCGCGACAATGCCCTTGGTGATCGCCGCGTTGCTGTCGGCGAGGAAGTGCAGCCGGCCGTCTGCGCTCCGCTGCGGATAGACCCAAACCGACGCCGCGCAGCCACGCACCTTAGTTGCATCGGTTTTCAACGCGTCGGGCATCGAATCGAGCTTGCGCCCGAGGTCGATCAGCAGTCGGTACCGATCCTCGCTTTCGAGCAATTCATACTCTTCCAGCACGTCATCCAGGGCGGGCAGGTTGGCCATAACGCTCAATTAGCAGCGCGGGGCCGCCCCGTCACCGTGGGCTAGTGATCACGAAGCTCATCGATTTCGCGCGACAGGCTGCTCTCGCGGTCGGTCGTTATCCGCTCGAGGACTTGCAGACGTTCCTTCAACGCCTTCACTTCCTCACGCAGTCGGATACTTTCCTGGCTGTCTTCGGGCTCGCCCGTCGTCTGGCGCATCGAGCGACCGGGAATGCCCATCTTATGCTTGATGATCACGAAGGCGAATATCACCATGAGGAGGAGGAGAACGAATTCAAAGGGATTCATCTCGTTGGTACCTCATCCGAAATTCGCGCATGGTCGCGCAGGGCTTCGATCTGGCTAGCGGTTTCGGCCCCACGATCCGTGGCGATCTGCTCCAGCACTCGCAACCGAGCTTCGAGCCGCTCGACATGCGCCGCATATTGAGCGCTTTTCTCGGCGGCCAGGCCGGTCTGCGCTTCCATTTGCTTTTCCTTCATCTTCAGCCACATTTTGAACGGCGCGATGCCGATCGCGGCAAGCGGGATGAGCACCCAGATCCACGACGCAATACTATCCATGGTTGACGCCTTCTCTTTGCAGCTCTGTTTACACGAATTTGAAAAACTTGCCCGGCCGGTCGCTAGGCGCGTCCTTCGCCACGGCCGAGCAGTTCGATCTCTCTCGACAGTCGCGACGGCTGGTCGGTGATGACCCGCTCGACGGTTTCCATGCGGTCCTTGATCGATCCCAACTCTGCCCGCAGCTGGGCGTTCTCCGAGCTCAGCAGTTTGATCCGCTCGATGGTTTCCTTGTCGGTGTTCGGATGAAGCGCCTGGCCCCATTTCCCGTCGAGCGGATAGCCGTTCTTGATCCGCAGCCAGGTGGTGAACGACCACCCCGCGACGCTGACCGCAACGATCAGCGCCACGTACGGAAGAACCGTGCCGACAAACTTGAAAACCTCGATCACGTCCGGATCCATGATGTGTCTCCCCCTTGTTTGAAACCTAGCGAAGCTGGTCGATTTCGCGCGCCAGCGAGCGGTTCTCGGTGGTCACATAGCTTTCGATGTCGGCGAGCCGGCGGTCGATGTCCCTGAACCGCCCCCGGATGTCGCGCGCGGTTCGGGTCGGGGACGCGCGCACGCCTTGCCAGAATTGCTTTTCTTCATAATCGGCGACGGCCAGCTCGCGCGGTTTGTCCGGAGTGACGAACGCGGCGATGAAATAGAAGGGCAGGATAGACCCGCTGCTCAAAAACACTGCGGCGACCATGCACACCCGCACCAAATTGACGTCGAACCCAGCGTAGTCGGCGATGCCCGCGCAGACGCCGAGAACCTTGCCGTTGCGCTTGTCCTTGTAAAACCGCGTCCGGCTCGGCGGCTGTTCGGTCAGCCGCGCGGGATAATCGTGTTCGTCGGCCATCTTACTCTCCGTCCGCCAGGAGCCGCGTAGATTCGGTGCGGCCGGGCAGGCATTGTTGCCGCCAATTGGGGTTCTCGGCGGTCATGATCCGTTCGATCGAGCATAGGCGATCGTCGAGACGGCGAGCGGCATCATGCAATTCATCGAGCAGTTTCTCGTCCGACCCGGTCAGCGTCGCGGCGGTCTTCCACTTGGTGATATAGTGGAAGATGAGCCACGGCAGGCCGATGAACAGAACGATGAGGGCGAGGCCGCCGACCATGTATCCAAGTACTTCTTCCATAAATACTTACTTCCCTTTTGCCGCGATCGCGGCTTTCATGGCTTCGAGCTCGGCGTCGACCTTTTCGCCGGCTTTGAGTTCGGCGATTTCTTCTTCGAGGCTCTTGGGCCCGGTCATGCCGAGCGCGTCGGCCCTGCCTTCGGCGAAGTCGGCGCGGCGCTCGAGCAGTTCGAAGCGCGAGAACGCGTCCTCGGTGCGGCTGCCGTTCATGATCTCGCGGGTCTTGGCGCGGGTCACCGCAC
>JBDSBX010000228.1:0-3494 GCA_039921365.1 Sphingomicrobium sp.
GAGCACCCGGAAGCCGAAATTCTCGAGCACCGGGACCGCGTCGGACAGCGGGATGAGTGCATCCTTGCGGTAGGTCTTGAGCCGCAGATGGCCCGGCAAGTCCGTCGCCGAACGCCAGATGCGGACACCGCGAGCATTGCCGTCCGCCAACTCGCTCAACCGCAGGATGTCGGCAGCGCCCTCCTCGGGGCTGGTGCGCGCCCGGTAACCGTCCGGGATCGAGTTCAGATATATGAGTGTCAGGCGGGTCGCCCGAGCGGGGCCGACGACGGCAATCAGTTCCGCCTCGACCGCCGGTGCCCAACCGCGCACCATCTCGACCAACGCCGCGTCCAGCCCTTCCGCGTCGGGCAAGGTCGCATCATCCTCGATATATTGGGTGTATCGGATGAGCGCGAGGTCGTCGTCACCAAGCTCGACCGACCAGCTGGTCACTTTCGAGCCGACTTCCATCTCGAGCATCATCGCGATCGCCGTGCGGCGCGACGTCGTCAGCTCCTCGCGTGGCAGCCAGACGAACGAGAACAAATGCCCCTTGAGAATGCTCCGGACCTGGAGCAGACCGGGCCGCGGCCGGTCGGCGAGTGACATCGCCATCACGACCAATTCGCGCACCGAATCGAGGCTGAGGTTGATCAGCAGATCGCGCGGCAGCGAGCCGACCGCGTGGCGCAGCGCCTTGCCCGAATGGCCCCGGGGATCGAATCCGAAATCCTTGTCGAGCCGCTCGAGCCGGCTCCGCAATACCGGGACTTCTTCGGCGGGCAGGGTCAGGGCCTGACTGGTCCACAGCCCGGCATAGACGCCAATGCCGACGAGCTTGCCGCTCTCGCGCACCGGAACCACCACCAGGTCGAGCGGCACTCGGCGGTGAACGGTCGACTTGCGCTCCGCCTTGGCGAGCAGCGGGACGTCGCCGCCCCGCTCGAAATAGCGCATTGCACCGAGGCAGCCGGCATCGTCGGTCGGCGGTCCGGGAATAGAGAAGATGCCGAGTGTATCCGACGGCGCTTTGTGCGGCTTCTCGACGTGATAGCCGAGCAGGGTCATGGCGCCGCCGGCAAACCATTTGAGCAGCGAAGCGCCTTCCGCCTCCGCGACCTGCGCCGCATCCTCTTGCATCTTGGCCTGGAGCGCGCGCCAGTCTTTTACCGCGGCGCGGACATCGGCGAGCACTGCGCGCAGTTCCTTGGCCAATTCCTGGCGGCCGCGCGCGTCGGCGCGGTCGAGCTCGATATACATCATCGATTCGCGCCGCGACGTGTCACCGCACAGGAGCTCGACCTCGCTCAACAGGCCATTTTGATCTCGCGTCACGCACATCACCGGGTGCAGCAGCCGGTGGATCGTCAACTGGCGACCGGCAATGGCGTTGGCGATCGAGTCGACGAGGAACGGCATGTCGTCGTTGACGATGCCAATGCGCATCCGCCGCCGGCCGGCTTCGCCGCCGGTCGACTCGATCGCCAGCGCGACTTCGCCCTTGCGGCGACGGACGGCGACCCCGGCGAGGAAGTCAGCCGCATCGCGCTCGCTCTCCCGGGTAAAGCCTTTGGTTTCGCCGGGCAACGCGTGGCCGGTCAGCGCCTTGCGCAATGCCTCGACCAGCGGCTTGGCGAGGCGCGTATGGACCGTCATGTTCCGAACTTGCTCCGCCGTCAGCCGCGATGGCCGGGGGCTATAGACGCCCGGCTAGCGGGGGGACAAGGGTTACGGGGCTAAGCAGTACGGCGAATAGCGCGTTCGACGAGCTCCTGGTCGGCAATGTGCGCAACCGGTTCATGGGAGCCGTCGGTGCCGCGCCGAGTAAGCATTAGGCAGAACTCCTCGTCCGCCGGCAGGGTATCTAGCGACAGTGGCTGGGCAGCGCGGAGGCGATCCCTCGCGACATCGCCGCGCGTATCGCTCTTCGGTTCTGGACGACGGGCCCGGCGCTCGGCTGCGACCAGCGCCTTGAGCCCGCCGGGCTGGCGATCGAGCAACGCCTCGAAGCCGCCGAGGGCAACTTCCTGCCGCTGCGCATATGACAAAGCGGAGGCGAATTCGGTCAGCCGGGTTTTGTCATAGTCGATGCCGAAGACCAGCTTGGCGATCGGCGTCATCGGCGCCCGGGCTTGGGCTCTGACCCCCGAATCTTCGAGCAGTTCGGCATAGTCGTCGGGGTCGCGCCCGGCGGCGATGGCGAAATCATAAGCCTGGCTCAGCGCCCGATAAAGAGCGGCCCGGCTGCGGTGGTCGGCGGATTTGACAACCTCGGCGGTTGCCCGCGCGGCGCTCAGCCGGTCGGCCAGCCCGGCATCCTCGCCAAGGCTGATTTCCGTAGCGACGCCTGCATCTTCTGCATCGGCGTCGGACAGCGGCCCGTCATCCCAAACCGGGTGTGGCTCGTCCCGCAGCGCTGGCCTGGCAACATAATCGTTGAGCTCAAGGGGCTGGTCGTCGAGCTCTGGTTCGCCTGCGACCAATGCCGGAACGATTACCGTTTCGGACTGGCTCTCCGAGGCCTTCCAGTTGATGACGCCGTAGATGAAATCGATAGTGTCGCCGTCTGACGAAAAGGGCATGAGGATGCCGCGATAGCAGATCGACTGACCGCGCTGATTGACGAATTCAGCCTCAAACCCGACTGGGGCGCGGTTGGCGATGATCTGGAGGTAATGGTCGGTCAGGCGAGACAGCAGCGACCGGCTGGGGACGTCGGCGATCGACTGGACAGCCTCGTCGAGGCCGCATTCTTCGCGGATGGCCGACCCGATGTAGGAAGTCGCCGGATTGTCGCGCCCGCCGGTGAAGTCGAGCAATACGCTGTTGGACGCAAAATCCGTTACGCTTTGCGGTTCGAGGTCTTCGATTGAAGGGTAATCGCGCCCGCCCAGCAACGATACCCAGTAATTATAGGCACGGACATGCATCCGCCGCTCGTCGGAGCCGATCGCCGCAGCAACCTCCTCCGCCGTCGCAGCTTCGGCCGCCACGGGCAGTTCGAACTCACTCGGATGATCGCGAAATCCGTCCATTTTTGCGAAGTCCCACTTCCCCAGTCATGTCGAGGAATGGAGGACAAGCTTTACGAAACCGTTAAGCATATCCGTTCAGCGCTGGGTGGTGAGCGGTCCTTGCCGCGCCGCCGAGCCGCTGTTAGTGAAGCGCGCTTCCGGGAATTGCCGCTTTAGCTCAGTTGGTAGAGCACATCATTCGTAATGATGGGGTCAGGTGTTCGAGTCACCTAAGCGGCACCGGCCCTTCCGCAGCCAAGTTAACAACGACCTGCGTTAAGTACGCAAACGTGGGTCCGCCATTTGGGTAAGGACTGGGACGCTCTGGCAAAGAGTTCGCCGCGGCCGGCGCTGCTCATACTGGTTAGAGGAACTGAGCCTCATCAACAGTGCAAAGCTAATGTCCGCTTTGGGCGGAAAGCGGACATTACGTTTACCGCGTTGGCGATTTCACTTGCTTAACGATAATTTAACGCATTATTTTTCGACTTAGGAACG
>JBDSBX010000229.1:0-9589 GCA_039921365.1 Sphingomicrobium sp.
GCACCCGGACCTCGTCCTTGAACAATTCGCGCAAGGGCTCGACCAGCTGCATGTTCATCCGCTCGGGCAAGCCGCCGACATTATGGTGGCTCTTGATCGTCACGCTTGGACCGCCGGTGAACGACACGCTTTCGATCACGTCGGGATAGAGCGTGCCCTGGGCGAGGAAGTCGGCGCCGCCGATCTTGGCCGCCTCGGCCTCGAACACATCGATGAAGGTCTTGCCGATGAACTTGCGCTTGGCCTCGGGGTCGGTGACTCCGGCGAGACCGCCGAGGAAGTCGGCGCTGGCGTCGACGTGGACCAGCGGGATGTTGTAGCTATTGCGGAATAGCGCCACGACCTGCTCGGCCTCGCTTTGCCGCATCAGCCCGTGGTCGACGAACACGCAGGTCAATTGCTCGCCAATGGCTTCGTGGATCAGCACCGCGGCGACCGCGCTGTCGACCCCGCCCGACAGCCCGCAGATGACTTTGCCCTTGCCCACCTGCGCGCGAATTTCGGCGAACTTGGCGTCGCGAAAACTCGCCATCGTCCAGTCGCCGGCGCAGCCGCACACGTGGCGCACAAAATTCGCCAGCAATTTGCCGCCGTCGGGTGTGTGGACGACTTCGGGGTGGAACATCATCGAGTAAAAGCGGCGCTGCTCGTCGGTGGCGATCGCGTACGGCGCGCCCTCGGATTTCGCGACGATCCGGAAGCCGTCGGGCAGCTGCTCGACGCGGTCGCCGTGGCTCATCCACACCTGGTGCTTTTCGCCGATGCGCCACAGCCCGTCGAACAGCGCGGACTCTGCGATGATGTCGATAAACGCGCGCCCGAACTCGCGGTTGTCGGACGCCGCGACGACGCCGCCCAATTGGTGCGCCATAGTCTGCTGTCCGTAGCAAATCGCCAGGATCGGTACGCCGGCGTCGAAGAAATGCTGCGGCGCGCGGGGGCTGTCGTCCCACATCACCGACGATGGCCCGCCCGACAAGATGATGCCCTTGGGGCTGAGCCGCTCGAACGCCTCGTCGGCGGCGTTGAACGGGGCGATTTCGGAATAGACCCCGGCCTCGCGCACGCGCCGGGCGATCAATTGCGTCACCTGGCTGCCGAAGTCGACGATCAGGATGGTTTCGGAAGGATGGAGCGACATGGCAGGCCGATAGCCGTTCCTGCGGGCGAGTAAAGTTCGGACGCCGCCCTCCTGCCGCCGCCGCCGCTTGACGGACCCGAACCGCTCTGCCTCAATCCCGCCATGTCTGTCGACAGCATCCAGCGGCACCTCGCCGAAGCGCAGCGCGCCGATCGAGGGGGCCATCGCGACCAGGCGCGGCGCCATTTCGAGGCGGTGCTGGCAATCGACAGCGACGAGCCCACCGCCCACAATTGGCTCGGGGCCGACGCCCTGGCGCACAGCGACGCAACCACGGCCGCCGGGCATTTCGAAATCGCCTGCAAGCGCGAGCCGGGCGAAGGGTCGCATTGGATCAATTTGGCGACGGTCCATCGGATCCTCGACGACGCCGGGCGCGAGCAAGCGGCGCTCGAGGGCGCGCTCGCCATCGATCAGTCGGACCTGCTCGCCCTGATCCGCCTGGCCGAGCTTCACGAACGGTCGGGGGAAGAATCGCCCGCCGCAACCCGCTGGGCAGCCGTCCTGGCGATCGCTTCAGGCATCGCCGACCCGTCACCCGAATTCGCGCAGATCCTCAGCCATGCAAAACATTATGTCGGCGAGAGGCAGCAAAAGCTCGCGTCTGCCATCGATCAAACATTGGCCGACGGATTGGCCGACGCGACCGTCCGCGACCGGCGGCGCATGCAGCGGGCTGCCGACATCTGGCTTGGCAGGCGGCCGATCTACACCAACCATTGCGAGGGGCTTCACTACCCGTTTCTGCCCGCCGACGAATTTTTCGATGCCGAGCATTTTCCCTGGCTTGGCGAGCTGGAAGCCGCGACTCCGACCATCGTCGCCGAGCTGGAGGCGATCCTCGCGGACGCCGGGGTGGAGCTCACGCCCTATATTTCGCTGCCGGCCGGAGTGCCGGCGAACATATGGTCGGGACTCGACAAATCGCTCGACTGGGGCGCCTTCCATTTGTGGAAAGAGGGCGAGCGCTTCGATGATGCTTGTGCCCGCGCGCCGCAGACCGCGGCCTTGGTCGAAACGCTCCCGATCTGTCACATCAAGGGCCGCGCCCCCAACGTCTTTTTCTCGATTCTCAAGGCTGGCAGCCACATTCCGGCGCACACCGGGGTGACCAATGTCCGTAGCGTCGTCCACTTGCCACTGATCGTTCCCGAGGGCTGCGAGTTCCGGGTCGGCGGCGAGAAGCGGCGCTGGGTCCGGGGCGAGGCTTTCGCCTTCGACGACACGATCGAGCATGAGGCGTGGAACCGCGGGAAACGCGATCGCGCGGTCCTCATCATCGACGTCTGGAACCCGTATCTCAGCGACCATGAGCGAACCATGATCCGTGGCTTGTACGACGCGGCCGACGAGCAGCTCGGCTAGACGGACATTCCGACTAGAGCGGCGGGCGGCTGGCGACGATGGACCGGCGCTTGCGGTCGATCGACCACAGGAGCTTGGGGTCGCGGGGATCCCAGTCGAACGCCTGGCCCCGAGTGACCATTGGCACCGTCACGACATGCTCGAGCACCGTGCCGGCGCGCGGCACCGCGACGACATACAGCTCGGGCCGATCGTGGCCGCTGACCGTCAGTCGCCCATCGCCCGTCCACGCCGCGCCAGAAACGCTGTTCGGCGCCAAGCGGGCGAGGACGCTCGGCGGGAAAGTCCAAGCCTGCAACCGGCGAAAAGCATCGTCCATCCGGACCAGCTGGGTCGCCCGGCGATCGCGGCCCGGCTGCCCGCCGCGCCCGTCATAATTGGCGAACACCGCCCACCACTGGCCGCGATGACGCTCCAGCGCGGTCAGCGAGCCAGGCCCGGCGTCGAGGCCGACGCTGCGCCGGTGAACCAGCCGGCCGGCGTCGAAAAACTCGACCCTGCTCGACTGCGGCAGCGCTGGATAGTTGGACGCCGCGCAGACCAGCTCCCGCGCGACCAAAGTGCAACTGTTGAGGTGCGGGAAGCGTTTGGGATCGCCGCTCCACGCGGCGACGCGGCGGCCGGTGACAATCGCATATTTGCCGATCCGGTGATCGTCGACCGCATAGACGAAGCGCCCGTCCGACGCCGCCCCCTGCCGCGCCTCCACCGCGGCAATCCGCCGCTCCGCCCGCGGCGCCGCCTGCGCGGCGGCGACCGCGGCCGCACCGACCGCCACAATCGCTAGAATTGTTTTTGCGAGGGGAAGGCTCATGAAGGGCCGGTAGCCGTTCGTTCGGCAGAGTAAAGTTTAGCGACGCTCCTTGCCGCCGTAATCAGGCGGCTTTCGCCTTGGCCCGCAGCGACAGGCAATAGCCGACCGTCACCGCGATCCCCGCCAATACAGTGCCGCACCCGCCCGCGATTGCCACCGGGATCGGCGCGAAAGCCCACAATCCGGCATAGACGAGCCCGCTCAGCACCATCGACCAGCCGCCAACCCGCGCGACCTGGCGGGCCCGGGCGCTGGGGGCGAACGCCTTGGGCATCCGGTTACCATACCAGGCGATCATCAGGCCGTTCAGGCCGATGACCAGCCTGGTGACCGTGTCCCCGTCCATATAGCCGAGCTTGCGCGCGACGGTCGCGACGAGCGCCGCAGCGATAATCCCGCCGCCCCAGGCGATGCTCCCAATCACTTCTCTGTTCATCATGCAGTCTCCTTTTTGGGCTCCGGCGCCTCCGCGCCGAGGCTGAACGAATCGACGAAGCCCAGCAGCGCTTCTTCAAGCACCGAGAGCTTCAGGTGATAAATGACGGATTTGCCGGCCTTCTCGGCATGCACCAGATCGGCCTCCTTGAGCACGGAGAAGTGCGCCGACATGGTCGGCTTGGAGACGTTGAACTGGCCGCTCAACTCCCCGGCGCTCATCGGCCCCCGACGCAGGAGCTGCAACACCTGCCGGCGGGTGGGATCGGAAAGGGCTCTGAACACCTGACTCATAATGAGACGATTAGCTAATCATCTAACTGTGTCAAGAGCAGGCGTGCGCAAATCGGGGGATCTTCTGAGATCGCCCCTTCCAGCACAGCTATCCCGGTCGGAAGCGATGCGCTGAAACAATATTCAACCTGCTAATGTCCGGCGTGGGTAGAAAGCGGTCATTGAACGAAGGGGCAGGGGGGCGTCCGCGTCGTGTCGGACGCCCCGCCGTTCAAACCCCTTCTTAGGTAGTGGCCGTCAGCCCGGTTGAGACGAGCTTTCGCTCGCCAACGACGACTACTTCCAGGGCCATTCACTGCTGTCGACGACACCGTCGTGGTTCGTATCGTACTGCGACCACGTCGACGAACTCCAATATTCGTCACTGCTCAACCAGCCGTCACCATTGGCGTCGAAAGCACGATAGCTCGGCTCCCACGTCGCGCGATTGTAGGTCGGGTAAAAGCCGCCGCCATACCAGCAATTTGAATATTCGGCCTGAGTGATTCGGCCGTCCCGATTGGTGTCCCAATTCGTATAGCCGGCCGTTCGATAGTTGTTCCATTCCGAAGTCGAGATTCGACCGTCGGCATTCGCGTCGATGACGGCAGAACCGCATGGGGTGTAAGTAGCTGCTGGATCGAACGCGGTTGCAACCGACGAAACATCGCTGGCGACGCCTCGGACCGTATTGCAGCCCGCAAGTAACGCTGCTGAACCAAGCAAACACGCAGCTGTTGAATTACGCATTCTGAAGTCTCCTTCCATCGGAGCCCTCGGCTTCGCCCGCTCTCGCTGGACGGGAGGGCAGATTCAAAACCGTTGATCATGAGGCTTGTTCCCCGGGGCGTTCCCTTCTCATGCCAATGTGCGCCGGTGGAATGTATCGCGCCTCAATCGATCCGCTCCCCTCCGCGCCCTCCACGCCTCGATGCTCGCCCGCCGCGAATTGTTCGGCGAGCTTGAACTTCTGGATCTTGCCCGAGCCGGTCAGTGGCCATTGCTCGACCCACAGCCAGTACTTGGGCGTCTTTTGCGGCGACAATCGCTCGCGGATGAACGCCTTGAGCTCGACCGGATCCGGCCGCCGCTCGCCGACGGCGCGCATGAAGCAGGCGACCTGCTCGCCATAGACCGGGCACGGGACGCCGATCACCGCGACTTCGCCGACATCCTCATGCTCGAGCATCGCATTCTCGATCTCGGCCGGGAACAGATTCTCGCCGCCGCGGATGATCATCTCTTTCACCCGCCCGGTGATCGCGACATAGCCGCGCACGTCCATCCGCCCGAGGTCGCCGGTGTGCAGCCAGCCGTCCGTGTCGATCGCCTTGGCGGTCGCTTCGACATTGTCGTTATAGCCGGTCATGACGTGATAGCCGCGCGTGCAGATCTCGCCCTGTTCGCCGATCGGCAGCACCGCGGCCGTCTTGGGATCAAGGATCGCTACATCGATGTTGGGCAGCGGCTGGCCGATGGTGCCGGTCAGGTCGGCCATGGCGTCGTCGTGGCGCGCCATGGTGATCACCGGTGAGCATTCGGTTTGCCCATAAGCGATCTGCACGGTCGGGCCGAATACCGCCCGAACCCGGCTGACTAGCTCGGGCGCGACCATCGCTCCGCCCGACAGGATGCGCTCGAACGACGAGACGTCGAGTCCGCTGCGCTCCGCTTCGTCAGCCAGCGCCGCCAGCATCGTCGGCACGCCAAACACGAAGCCGGGCCGCTCGCGTTCGATCACTGCAACGATCATCGCCGGGTCGAACATCGGCGCGAGCAGCAAGGTCGCCCCGGCGTCGATCGTGCCTAGCAGGCAGACGCCACAGCCCGTGGTGTGGAACAACGGCATCATGTGCAGGAATGTGTCGCCTGCGCCCAGCCCGAGCCGGGCCATTGTGTCGCGCGCATTCTGGATCACGCCGTGATGATGGAGCAGCGCACCCTTGGGGAAGCCCGTCGTCCCCGACGTGTACTGGATCTGCGTGACGTCGCCGGGATCAACCGCGGGCAGCACGCCGACGTCGGTTCCGTCAAACAGAGCATCATGGTCGGTCAGCAGGATCCGGTGCTTGATCGCCGGCAGGTCGGCGCACGTTTCGGCGACGATCGCCGCCATCACGGTGCCGCGAAACTCCTCGACATAATAGATCGCCTCGGCACGCGACTGTTCGAGCACATATTTGAGCTCGCGCTTCTGGTACGCCGGATTGACCGTGACCAGCGTCAAACCCGCTATCGCCGAGGCGAACTCGAGCAGCACCCATTCGGGCACATTATTGGCATAGACGGCGATCCGCGTGCCCGGCGTGTGACGGCTGGCGAGTGCGCGCCCCAGCCGTTCCGCATCCGCCAGCAATTGCGTGTAGGTCCAGGTGCGGCCGATGGTGCTGTCGTAGCCGACTTCCTTGAGCGCGACGGTGCCGCCGTGCGCGCTCGCCCGGCGGCGCAGCATCTCGCCGATCGTCAGCCTCTCGGCCGCCTCGTCGCGCACCGCCGGAAACAAGGATTGCGTTAGTGACACGCGGTACATGCCGGCCTCCCCGCTGGCAGACTGCGCCGCACCGGCGCCCGCGTCAAAAGATAATGCTAGGGCGCATTGGCCAAGGCTTGCGCGCAGCTTTTGCGAAGCTCGGCGAGGCGGGCGGGGGTGCCCGTTTCATTCGGCCCGCCAAGCGCCGCCAGCATCTGCATCGCAATGTCGAGGTTCTGCAGCGCCACGCCATGGTGGGCGATGACCGCCGGATCGCTGGCGAGCGCGTCGCCCAGATTTTCCAGCAGGAGTGACACGCGGGCTAGGTCCTGCGCCACCCCGTCGCTGGTGGCGATCGCAGGAGCTGCAACCGGCATTCGCGGCGCGACGCCGGCTTTGACCGCGCTCACCAGATGATCGATCCGCTGCTGCTCGCGATTGACCGGATTGGCCATCCACTCAGCGACCGAGATGTGGGCGGCGAAGTGGATCCCACAGCGCCGGTCGTTGCGCCAGGTAATGCTGCCCCGAACGCTGAGGCGTCCGCGTGACAGGATGATCGGCGAGCCGACTTCCGGCATCAACGGGCTCTCGATCTGGGCTCCGCCCGCCGACAAGTCGCGGATCTTGACCGCGGTTTCCGTCCCGGCCGAGTGCAGCGTCGCGGCCATGAACAAATTCACCCGAACCGCCGCCCGCGCGTGCGGGCGGTCGCCGGAAATCGGTTCGGGAAGTATCTGGTCCAGCACGCCATCCTCCTGTTGGAGAAAGGCCGAACCATGGCCGATAGTCGCTTAACCCGCCGCTGCGGATGCCTCCATTTCGGAGGAAACATCGCAGGGCGAACTCTCCACTTGCGTGCGAGCATGCATCGCGATACTTAAGCATATGCTTAACAATTCGCCGCATCTCGATCACGCCTTTCAGGCTTTGTCCGACCCGATCCGGCGCGGGATGCTGGCCCGGCTCAGCCGCGGCCCGGCCTCGGTGTCCGAACTGGCCCGGCCGTTGCCGATCAGCCTGCCCGCCGTGCTCCAGCATTTGCAGGCCCTGGAGGCGAGCGGGTTGATCGCGACCCACAAGGTCGGCCGAGTCCGCACCTGCCGGCTCGAGCCCAAAGCTTTGTCGGCCGCCGAAGCCTGGATCGCGGCGCAGCGGGCGACATGGGAAGCCCGCCTCGACCGATTCGAAAACTATGTCGATGACCTCAACAAGGAGACAAACCCGTGAACGACACAACCGACCTCAAGCTCGAGCGCTTGCTCGATGCCCCGCGCAATTTGGTGTGGCGGGCGTGGACCGACCCCGAGCATATCAAACGATGGTGGGGGCCGCGCCCCTATGAAACGCCGGAGGTCGCCATCGAACTGCACCCCGGCGGCCGCTTTTACACCCGCATGACCGGACCCGACGGTTTCGAGGTGAAGGGAGACGCCTGCATCCTCGAAGTCGTCGAGGGGGAGCGGATCGTCTGGTCGAGCGCCCTCCTCCCCGGCTACCGCCCGGCCAGCTTCGCCGGCGACGACTGCACTGGTTTTCCGTTCACCGCCATCCACACATTTGAAGACGCCGGCGACGGCCAGACCCGCTTCACCGCGACCGTCCTCCACAAGGATTCCGCCGACGCTTTGGCGCACGACGCCATGGGCTTCCAGGACGGCTGGGGCACCTGCGCCGACCAACTCGCCGAAGTCGCCCGCACCCTCGCCTGACACACAAAAAAATGCGCCGGAGTCTTTCGACCCCGGCGCATCCTGCTCACCCCGAAAGGGCGATCATTTAGTAACGGCGATAACCGTAGTTGCTGTAGGTGCTGCGATTGAGGTCGATGTCCGTGATATAGCCACGGTAATCGACGTTGCACTTGAAGCTCAGCTCGCCGGTCTGCTGCGGGGCATAGCCGCCGCTGTAGCCACCGTAGCCGCCGTAGCCGCCGCCGTACTGGCCGCCATAGCCGCTCGCCCCATAGGCATTGGCGGTGGCGACACCGCGGATGCGCAAGCCGTTATTCGAGCGGCGCTCGATGCTGGTCACGCCAAGTACTCGGGCGTTGCCGGCCGCATAGCCGTTATTGGCATAACCGCCATAACCACCGTAGCCGCCGCCATAGCCGCCCGCACCATAGCCGCCCGCACCATAGCCGTAGTCGCGGTTGATCCGCTGCGTGACTGCCGCCGCGCAACGCTGGACCGAAGCCTGGCTGTTGTTACCATAGCCATAGCCATTGCCGTACTGACTGCCGCCGAGCACCTGGTTCAGAACCTGGCCGACAACGTTGCCCGAACCGTAACCGGAGCCGGGGTAATATTGAGCGGCCGCGGGAGCCGCACTGGCCAGCGCGGCAATTGCAACGCCGCTCGCCAGAATTTTCGAAACAGCCTTCATGGCCACTCTCCTTGCCTTGTTAATGTTCGCCAATCAAACGCGGCGACCCAATTGCAGTTCCTAAAAGGGAAGCGCTGCACGACGGCTGAATATGCTGTTTGCTGGCGTTCATAAAAAAGCCGCCAAGTCCCTCTTATCCATCGACGAAACAGGACAGGTCAGGCCGACTGTGCGAAGCTCCAGGCCGCCTTCGCTAATGTCGGTACTTTGGCCGCGATTTCGGCCGCGTTGGCGTGGCTCGCGCTGCCGTCGATCAGGCGCTTTTTGATACCCTGGACGATCCCCGCCAGCCGAAACAGATTGTAAGCGAAATACCAGTCGAGGGTGGCCGCGACCGGCACCCCCGAACGCTCCGAATAACGCTGCACTATCGTGTCGAGCGAAGGCACGCCCAGCGCCGCAAGGTCAAGCCCGCCCAACGCTGCGCCGCCGTCCGCCGGCATGACCCATTGCATCGCCAGATACGAAAAGTCGGCAACCGGATCGCCGAGCGTCGCCAGCTCCCAATCGAGCACCGCGGTCAGCGTTCCGTCGCCGTCGAAAACCACATTGTCGATGCGATAATCGCCGTGGACGATCGAGGTCCGCGACTGTTCGGTAAGCGATTCGGGAAGGAACGCGATCAGCCGCTCCATCTCGGGAATATAATCGGTCTCGGAGTCGCGATATTGGCGAGTCCAGCGCATCACCTGGCGCTCGAAATAAT
>JBDSBX010000230.1:0-3436 GCA_039921365.1 Sphingomicrobium sp.
TCCAAACGAAAAACCGACGCGCGCACGAATGCGCCGCCGGAAACCGGAAGATCGGGATGAGTTGCAAATAGGAATGCAGCGCGGGCGAGTCAAGCGTGGGCGGGGGCGGCGATTGCCCGGACTGGACCATGCCGATACAGGCGCGTGACCATGGAGCGGCTGACCCTCGACCAACCCCTGCCTGAACGCCTGCGCGGAAGCTTGCTGGCGCTTGGCAATTTCGACGGCTTTCACCTCGGCCACCAGGCGGTCGTCGGCCGCGCCGTCGCGCGCGGCTTTCACGAGCGCCGGCCGGTCATCGTCGCGACCTTCGATCCCCATCCGGTGCGCCATTTCAAGCCCGACGTGCGGCCATTCCGCCTGACCAGCCTCGACCAGCGCGAACGGATGTTCGCTCACGCCGGGGCCGACGCGATGCTGGTATTCGGCTTCGGCACCGAGCTCGCGGCCACGACCGCCGAGGATTTCGTCGCTAGGCTGCTGGCCGAGCGGATCGGCGCCGCGGGCGTGATCACCGGTGACGACTTCACCTTTGGCAAGGGCCGCGGCGGCAATGTCGCGGTGCTGCGCGAGGTCGGCGCCGCGCATGGCATCGTCGCCGAAGCGGTCGCCCCGGTGCTGCTCGACGGGGAGCGGATTTCGTCTGGCCGGATCCGCGAGGCGCTGGCGGCAGGCGACCCCGGTGCTGCGACCCGTTTGCTGAGCCGTCCGTTCGCGGTCCAGGGCGTGGTCGAGCACGGCGATGGCCGCGGGCGTGACCTCGGCTATCCGACGGCCAACCTGCGCCTCGGCGATTACCAGCGGCCAGCCTATGGCATTTACGCCGCGCACGTCCGCCTCGACGACGGGCGCGAAGTCCCGGCGGTGTCCAGCCTTGGCATCCGCCCGACCTTCCAGCCGCCGGTCGAGCTGCTCGAAGCCCATCTGTTCGACTTCGACGAGGATTTGTACGGCCAGACCGTCGAGGTCGCGCTGCACGCCTACATCCGCCCGGAAGAAAAGTTCGACGACCTTGCGGCACTCACCGCGCGAATGGGCGAGGATGAGGCCGCCGCCCGGCGGTTGCTGGCTTGATGCTCCACCGCTAGAGCGCCGCCTCAATGTCCGACGCTCCCGAAAAACCCGATTACCGCCACACCGTGTTCTTGCCCAAGACTGACTTTCCGATGAAAGCCGGCCTGCCGCAGAAGGAGCCGGCGATCCTGGCGGGCTGGCAGGGGCAGGACCTCTACGGCCAGCTGCGCAAGGCCCGCGCCGGGCGCGAGAAATTCATCTTCCACGACGGTCCGCCCTACGCCAACGGCGACATCCACATCGGCCACGCGCTCAATCACACGTTGAAGGACATGGTCGTCCGCACCCAGACGCTGCTCGGCAAGGACGCGCCCTACGTGCCCGGCTGGGACTGCCACGGGCTGCCGATCGAGTGGAAGGTCGAGGAGCAATATCGCAAGAAAAAGCTCAACAAGGACGAAGTCCCGGTCAAGGAGTTCCGCGCCGAGTGCCGCGCCTATGCGCAGCATTGGGTCGACGTTCAGCGCGAGCAATTGAAGCGCCTCGGCATCAACGCCGACTGGGACAAGCCCTATCTGACGATGGCCAAGGGCGCCGAGGCGACGATCGTCTCCGAATTGTTCAAGTTCGCCGAGAGCGGCCAGCTGTACCGCGGCGCCAAGCCGGTGATGTGGTCGCCGGTCGAGAAGACCGCGCTGGCCGAAGCCGAGATCGAGTATGAGGATATTGTTTCGACGCAGATCGATGTCGCGTTCGAAATTGTCGAGAGCCCGGTCCCCGAGCTGGTCGGCGCGCATGCGGTGGTGTGGACGACGACGCCCTGGACGATCCCGGTCAACCAGGCGATCGCCTACAATCCCGAAATCGAATACGTGCTGGTCACCTTATTCGCGGAACCTCACGGAGGGGCTCAGGAGAGCACCCTCGCTGATGAGCGAATGGCGGAATTGGGAATCCCTATCGGCAAGAAGGTACTTGTCGCGGCTCCGCTCCTAGAAGCGTTCGTCACCCGCCTCTCTCGCATCGCAGATGGCGCAGACTGGTCAGGTATCTGCGATGGAACGCCCGATATTCTGAATCTTTTTGGCGATAAGCACATCAAAGGCTCCGATCTCGCCGGCACCATTGCCCTCCACCCAATGCACAAGCTCGGCGGGTTCTTCGCCCGCCCACGGCCGTTCCTGCCCGGCGATTTCGTCACCACCGACCAGGGGACTGGGCTGGTCCACATGGCGCCCGACCATGGCGTCGACGATTTCGAGCTATGCAAGTCGGTCGGCATCGACCCGGTGTTCGCGGTCGAGGGGGACGGCAAGTACCGCGCCGACTGGGCGTGGCTGGGCGGTCAGGGCAGCGTAATCAACGCCAAGTTCAACGCGGCGCCCAATGCGGAAGGGACTGGCGGGCCGATCTGCGAGGATCTGAAGAAGGCGGGAGCGCTGATCGCGGCTAGCGACGACTTCCAGCATAGTTACCCGCATTCGTGGCGGTCGAAGGCCAAGGTCATTTACCGCTGCACGCCGCAATGGTTCATCGCCATGGACCGGCCCCTTCCCGCCGACCATTGCGAGAGTTTCGCCGAGCAGCGCTGGGACAATGAGGGCGGCGCCATCGAGCGCACGCCGACGCTGCGTCAGCTGGCGCTGAAAGCGATCGCCGATACCCGGTTCGTGCCGGAGAAGGGGCGCAACCGGCTGCATTCCATGGTCGCCGAGCGGCCCGACTGGGTGATCAGCCGCCAGCGCGCGTGGGGCGTGCCGATCGCTTTGTTCGTCGAGCGCAAGACCGGCGAAATGCTGGTCGATGCCGAGGTCAACCGGCGCGTCGTCGAGGCGGTCCGCGCTGGCGGCGTCGACGCATGGGACGACGACAATGCGGCGGCGTTTCTCGGTCCCGATCGCGACCCCGCCGATTACGAACGCCAGACCGACATTCTCGACGTCTGGTTCGACAGTGGCTGCACCCATGTGTTCACGCTGGAGAGCGGCCATTGGCCCGAGCAGCGTTGGCCGGCCGACCTATATCTCGAAGGTTCGGACCAGCACCGCGGCTGGTTCCAGTCGTCGCTGCTCGAAAGCTGCGGCACCCGCGGCCGCGCGCCCTATGACGCGGTGCTGACCCACGGCTTCACGATGGACGCCAAGGGCCTCAAGATGTCCAAGAGCCTGGGCAACACGATTAATCCGCTCGACCTGATGCGCGATTATGGCGCGGACATCTTGCGGCTGTGGGCGCTGTCGGTGGACTTCACCGAGGACCACCGCATCGGCAAGGAAATCCTGGCCGGCGTCGGCGACCAGTACCGCCGGTTGCGCAACACCTTCCGCTATCTGCTCGGCGCGCTGGAGGGGTTCAGCGAGGATGAACGCGTCAACGATGTCGCAGCGATGCCCGAGCTCGAGCGCTACCTCCTCAATCAGCT
>JBDSBX010000231.1:0-3404 GCA_039921365.1 Sphingomicrobium sp.
GCCTCGTCGGCGCGATCCATGATGGCTTCGGCATTATCGTCGGAGCCGATCATCCCGACGCCGATCGCCACGCCCAACGGCAACACCGCGCCCTCATGCGCGAAGTCGCACGCCGCAATGTGCTGGATCAGCCGGGCCGCGGTTTCGGTAGCGATCGCCTCGTCGGCATGCTCAAGAATGATGCCGAACTCGTCGCCGCCAAGCCGGGCGACGCAGTCGCCGCTCCGGACTCCGCTGACCAACATCTGGGACACCCGGATCAGCGCTTCGTCGCCAGCCTGGTGGCCGTGCTGGTCGTTGATGCTCTTGAGACCGTCGATATCGACGAACAGCATCGCGCCATGGTCACCGTAGCGCTGGACGCGGGCGATCAGTGCTTCCAACCGGCGCATAAAGCCACGGCGATTGGGCAGGCCAATCAGTGGGTCGAGGTGGGCGAGTTGGTCGAGTTGCTGGACCTTGGACTCGAGCCGCGCGATCTCGTTGCGCAGCCTCGCGATTTCGGCCGCCAGCTCCTCGGGACTGGAAATATTTGCGAGTTGATCAGCCATGATCGCTGCTATTCGAATCCCCCCGCCGGAACCATAGCTTGAATCGCCGGATCCGGAAATCCGTGCCGTATTGGCACGATTGCGCCCTTCTACTCATTTTCCTAAACGGCCGTAATTCGATTTTCGTGACAATGGGATAAACATGAGCGAGCCGCCGGTCGGAATCATCATGGGCAGCAACTCCGACTGGGAGACGATGCGCCACGCGGCAGAGACGCTCGACAAGCTTGGCGTCGCCCACGAAGTCAAGATCGTCTCGGCCCACCGCACGCCCAAGCGGCTCAACGAATATGCCGCCGCGGCGAAGGGCCGCGGGCTCAAGCTGATCATCGCCGGCGCCGGCGGGGCCGCCCATCTGCCCGGCATGGCAGCGTCGATGACTCCGCTGCCGGTGCTCGGCGTACCGATCGAAACCGCGGCCTTGAAAGGCATGGATAGCCTGCTGTCGATCGTCCAGATGCCCGCCGGAGTCCCGGTTGGCACGCTGGCGATCGGCAAGGCGGGGGCAATCAACGCCGCGCTGCTCGCCGCCGCGATTCTGGCGGGATCCGACGAAGCGCTGGCGGCTCGACTGGACGCTTTCCGCGAGTCCCAGACCGCGTCGGTTGCGCTGACTCCCGAATGATCGTTCCGCCCGGCTCCACTATCGGCATCATCGGCGGCGGTCAGTTGGGCCGGATGCTGGCCATGGCCGCGGCCGAGCTTGGTTATCGCTGCCACATCTTCGCGCCGGACGAAGCGCCATGCGCCGCGACGGTCGCGGCCGCGCACACCCGGGCGGCGTTCGACGATGCCGAAGCCCTGGCCAAATTCGCCGCCGCGGTCGATGTTGTCACGTACGAATTCGAGAATCTGCCGGTCGAGCCGCTCGCTGCCCTTGGCGCCAAGATGCGCCCGGGCGCCCGCTCGCTGGCCAGCGCCCAGGACCGCGCCGTCGAAAAGGAGTTCATCGCCAGCGTCGGCGGGCGGGTGACGCCGTGGCGGGTGGTCGATGGTCCAGGCGACGTCGAGGCGGCGATCACGGCGCTTGGGCTCCCGATCGTGCTCAAGAGCCGGCGGTTCGGCTATGACGGCAAGGGCCAGGCGTGGGTCCGCGAGCCCAGCGAAGCGCGCGCCGCCTGGGACTCGATCGCCGCGCCGGCCGCGGTCGCCGAAGCCGCGATCAATTTTCTCGCTGAATTCTCGGTGCTTCTGGCGCGGACTGAGGCAGGCGACTGCGCCATTTGGGACAGCCCGCGCAACAGCCACGACGGCGGCATCCTGCGCCGTTCCGAGCTGCCCGCCGGCGATCCGATCGAGCCGCAGATCGAGGCCGCGCGGGCAATCGCCCGCCGGATCGCCGACGCGCTCGGCCATGTCGGCGTGCTGACCGTCGAGTTCTTCGCCTGCGCCGATGGGCCGCTGGTCAACGAGATCGCGCCACGCGTCCACAACAGCGGCCACTGGACGATCGAAGGTGCCCACACCTCGCAGTTCGAACAGCATATCCGCGCGGTGTGCGGGCTGCCGCTCGGCACAACCGGACAGACCGCTACAAACGTTAAGATGACCAACCTCATCGGCAGCGAAGCTGACGATTGGGCCGCGCCCCTCGCCGAGCCGGGCGCCCACCTCCACCTCTACGGCAAGGGCGACGCCCGCCCCGGCCGCAAGATGGGCCACATTACCCGGTTGAGCTGAGCCTGGACTGCACCGCATCGAGCAAAGCCAGGCCTAGCGCGGCTGGATCACCTCGATCGGCATTTTCAATTTTTCGAGCTGCGGCCGGATCTTGGCCGCTTCCCCAACCACCACCCAAACGAAACCCCTGACATCGATCGCCTGGCGCAACGCCTGGTCGAGACCACCGTTGTTGAGCGCCCGATAGCGGTCGCCGAGCAGTTCGTAATAATTGTCGGGCCGCCCGTAGAGCGCGTTGGTCTGCATTGCGCTGAGCACCGCGCTGCCGGTTTCGAATTGCCCCGGCAGCCCGCCGATGCTGTTGGCGACCGCGCGCACCCGCTCTTCGTCGGTGACGCCCTTGGCGCCGAGGATGCCGCGCAGCTGGACCATCAGCGCCGCAATCGAATCGCCCGTGCGATCGGCCTGGACCGGCGCCTGGACGAGGAACGGCACCGCCGCCACCGTCAGCTGGGGGAAGCCGAACGCGCCATACGACCAGCCCCTGCGCTCGCGCAGTTCGAGGTTGATGCGCGACGCCGTGCTGCCGCCGAGCACGTCCGAACCGGCGAACAATGCCGTATTCTCGGCGCGCGGGTCGACCGGCGTCAGCTGGCCGCCATAGATAAAGGACTGCGGCGAACCCGGCCGGTCGATGAGGACGATGCGCGCTGTCGTCGGCCGCGCCGGCAGTGGCCCAAAGCGCTTGATGCCGCGTTCGCCGACCGGTGCCTGCCAGCTGCCGAGCGCGGTCTCGAGAATTGGCTTGAGCGTCGCCAGCGGCAGGTCGGAAACCACGAACAGCTCGGCATTGTCGGGGCGCAGCCAGCGATCCTTGAAGCCGATCAGCTGCTCGCGGCTGAAGCCCTTGACCGCCGCCTCATTGCCCATGGCGGTTGTCGCATAGGGGTGGCTGGCTCCATACAGCAAGGCTGGCAGCGCTCGGGCGGCCATCGAGCTTGGGGTCGTCTTGGCCTGCGCGATCGAGGTCAGCAGCTGGCTTCGAATTCGCTCGATCTCGACGGGCGCGAAGGCCGGCCGCTCGACCATCTCGGTCATCAGCCCGAGCGACGGAACCAGGTTCGGGCTCAGCGCCGACAGCGCGACCGAGCTGCGATCGGCCGAGCCGCCGCTGTTCAGGCTGGCCCCCAGACGCTCCTTGGCCTCGGCGATGTCTTGCGCCGAAAGCTTGTC
>JBDSBX010000232.1:0-7539 GCA_039921365.1 Sphingomicrobium sp.
CGGCGCTGGCCAGCGACGGCCCGAGCGTGCTTGCGCTGTCGCGGCAGAATTTGAGCCCGATGCGGACCAGGGCCTCGGCGAAGAACCTCAGCGCGCGCGGCGCCTACCGGCTCAAGAAAGCGGCTGCGGCGCGCAAGGTCATCCTGATCGCCACCGGCTCCGAGGTCGAGATTGCTTGCGCGGTTGCCGACCAGCTCGAAGGGCAGGGGATCGGCGCCGAAGTTGTCTCTATGCCGTCGACCGATCGCTTCGACGCCCAGGACGCCGAGTATCGCGAGGACATCCTGCCCGACGTGTCGAACACTCAAATCCTGCGGGTGTCGATCGAGGCCGGCTCAACCTACGGTTGGGAACGCTACACCGGCCTCCACGGCCTGCGCATCGGCATCGACCAGTTCGGCGCGTCCGCTCCCGCGGAAGACCTGTATAAATCATTCGGCCTGACCCCCGACGCGATCATCGAAAAGATTATGGGGCGGCTCAAACACTAGTCCGTTCGTCCCGAGCGAAGTCGAGGGAGGTGTCTCGACTCACTCGACACGAACGGTGAGGAGTTAAAGCAATGACGAAAGTGGCAATCAACGGCTTTGGCCGGATCGGCAGGCTGGTTGCGCGGGCGATCCTCGAACGGCCGGACTGCGGGCTCGAACTGGTGACGATCAACGATCTCGCCGACGCCAAATCCAATGCCTGGCTGTTCTCGCGGGACAGCGTCCATGGCAAATATCCCGGGACCGTGTCCGCCGAAGGCGGCGACCTGGTCGTCGACGGCAAGCACATCAAGGTCACCGCCGAGCGCGATCCCGCCAATCTGCCCCACAAGGCGAACGGCGTCGAGCTGGTGCTCGAATGCACCGGCTTCTTCGCCGACCGCGAGGGCGGGCAGAAGCACATCGACGCCGGCGCCAATCGCATACTCATCTCCGCGCCGGCCAAGGGCGCCGACCTGACGGTCGTCTACGGCGTCAATCACGATGCCCTGACAGCTGACCACACCATCGTCTCGAACGCCTCGTGCACGACCAATTGCCTGGCCCCGGTGGCCAAGGTGCTCAACGATTCGATTGGCATCGAGCGCGGGCTGATGACCACTGTCCACGCCTACACCAACGACCAGAAGATCCTCGACCAGATCCATCCGGATCTGCGCCGCGCCCGGGCGGCGGCGATGTCGATGATCCCGACCACCACCGGCGCCGCGCGAGCGGTCGGCGAAGTGCTGCCCGAACTGAAGGGCAAGCTCGACGGCTCGGCGATCCGCGTGCCGGTGCCCGACGGCAGCCTGATCGACCTGACGTTCGCGCCCGGCCGCGACACCAGCCGCGACGAGGTCAATGCGATCCTCAAGGCGGCGGCGGACAGCGGCCCATTGAAAGGCATATTGGTCTATTCGGACGAGCCATTGGTCTCGATCGACATCGTCCACACCTCGCAGAGTTCCACCATCGACAGCCTTGAGACCGCGGTCATCGAAGGCAAATTGGTCCGTGTCGTCAGCTGGTACGACAATGAATGGGGCTTCTCGAACCGGATGGTCGACACCGCCTGCGCGATGGCCAGGCTGGGATAAAGGAATGGCCGGATTTCCCAATTCCGTTCGTGTCGAGCGAAGTCGAGACACGTCCGCTCCACGTCCCTCGACTACGCTCGGGACGAACGGGGTTGGTGCGTGAGTTCCTTCAAGACCCTTGACGACCTGCCCGAAGACCTCGCCGGCAAGCGCGTGCTGGTCCGGGTCGACTTGAACGTGCCGATGGACGGCGCGTCGGTAACCGACGATACGCGGCTGCGCGCTCTGCTTCCGACCGTGCTGGAACTCGCCGATCGCGGCGCGATCGTGCTTCTGCTGGCGCATTTCGGGCGGCCCAGGGGCCAGAACCGGCCCGACATGTCGACCGCGCAGCTGGTCCGCCCGCTCAACTTGCTGAGCGGCCGTTCGGTGCGTTTCATCGAGGATTGCCAGGGCCCCGAAGCGGAGCGCGGCGTCATGACCATGCTGCCGGGCAATATCGGCGTGCTCGAAAACACGCGCTTCCACGACGGCGAAGAAACCAACGACCCGGCGTTGGCCAGGGCCATGGCGGCGCTTGGCGATTTTTACGTCAACGACGCCTTTTCGGTGTCGCACCGGGCCCACGCCTCGACCGAGGGGATCGCCCACATCCTGCCGAGTTTCGCGGGCCGGGCGATGCAGGCGGAGCTTCAAGCCCTTGAAAACGCTCTTGATAACCCGACACGGCCAGTCGCGGCCGTGGTCGGCGGGGCCAAGGTTTCGACCAAATTGGTCATACTCTCCCACCTTCTCGAAAAGGTCGATCATTTGATCATCGGCGGCGGCATGGCCAACACATTTTTGGCTGCTCGCGGGATTGATGTCGGCAAGTCGCTTTGCGAGCACGAACTAACCGGCGAAGCCAATTCGATCTTCGCTTTGGCCGAAGCTGCGGGTTGCACCATTCACCTTCCCTATGATGTCGTCGTCGCTAAAGAGTTCGCCGCCAATCCGCCGAGCCTTCGCACCTGCAATGTCCACGAAATTGCCGCCGACGAGATGATCCTTGATGTCGGCCCCGCCGCGGTCGAAGCGTTCGGCGATGTCCTCAAGAATTGCCGGACCCTGGTGTGGAACGGCCCGCTCGGCGCGTTCGAGATGCCGCCGTTCGACGCTGCGACCGTCGCGCTGGCGAATACCGCGGCGGCTTTAACCAAGGAAGGCGGGCTGGTTTCCGTCGCCGGTGGCGGCGACACCGTCGCGGCGCTCAATCACGCCGGCGCGACTCAGGATTTCACCTTCGTCTCGGTGGCCGGCGGCGCCTTTCTCGAGTGGATGGAAGGCCGCCCGCTGCCCGGTGTCGCAGCTTTGCTGCGGTCGTGACCGACGCGCCTTATTCGGGCCGTCGAACGCTTCGCTTGTTCGCGACGCCGGTGGTGATCGATGAGCTCGACGACGCGGCAGCGCTCAATGGCCAGCTGGCAACGGCAATCCTCGAGCGACGCAAAAAGGACCCCGGACTGCGGCTGTCGAACCAGGGTGGCTGGCAGTCCACCCACGATCTGCAAGCCTGGACAGGCGAAGCCGGACGCCGGATCCTCGATCATGCGACCGCTCTCGCCACGGACAACAGCGAGACCGAGGGCAGCGAAATCCACTGGGAGGTCGACGCCTGGGCGAATGTCAGCGCGGCCGGTGCCTCCAATCGCGCCCACGTCCACGGCGGCTCGTTCTGGTCCGCGGTCTATTATGTCGAGGTCGGTGACGGTGACGGCGGCGCTCTCGTGCTTTACGACCCGAGGATGCCGGGATTGCGGATGCACGCGCCCGGCCTGCGGTTCAGGGATTGCGGCTCGGAAGTCTTCGCGTCGATCTTGCCCAAGGCGGGCCGGTTGATACTGTTCCCTGCCTGGCTGTCCCATTCAGTTGAGCCGTGGGAGGGCAGCGGCACGCGAATTTCGATCGCCATGAATATTCGATCCACAACCACTGCCGACAAGAAAGATTGAACGATGCAAGACGCAGAGATGCTGGCCCAGATTAAAGGCGGGAATGGCTTTATCGCCGCCCTCGACCAGAGCGGCGGTTCGACGCCCAAGGCGCTTGGCGGCTACGGCGTGGCGGAAGGGGCGTGGTCGAGCGATGAGGAGATGTTCGACCTCATTCACCAGATGCGCACCCGCATCATCACCTCGCCATGCTTCGGCGGCGGCAAAGTCATCGGCGCCATCCTGTTCGAGCGGACAATGGACGGCCAGGTCGGCGGCAAGCCCGTTCCGCAGGCGCTCAGCGACCTCGGCGTGGTGCCCTTCATCAAGATCGACAAGGGGCTCGAAGACGAAGAGAATGGCATCCAGATGATGAAGCCGATCCCGGGGCTCGATGTTTTGCTCGAGCGCGCCAGGGGCCTCGGCGTGTTCGGGACCAAGGAGCGGTCGGTGATCAATGCCGCCAATCCTGCCGGAATTGCGGTCCTCGTCGCCCAGCAGTTCCAGATCGCTCGCCAAATTCTCGGTCATGGAATGGTGCCGATCATCGAGCCCGAAGTGAACGTCAAAAGCGCCGATCGCGAGACCAGCGATCGCTTGTTGCTTGTCAGCCTCCGCGAGGAGCTCGACGCCATTCCCGACGGCCAGCAGGTGATGCTCAAGCTGTCGATCCCGACCCAGGCCGGCCTGTTCGATCCGCTGGTTGATCATCCCAAAGTGCTTCGCGTCGTGGCTCTTTCAGGCGGCTTGTCGCGCGACGAAGCGTGCCGCGAACTGGCCCGCAATCGCGGCGTCATCGCCAGCTTCAGCCGCGCTCTTTTGTCCGATCTCCGCAATGACCAGAGCGATGAGGAATTCGACCGCACGCTCGGCACCGCGATCGACGAGATTTACGAGGCGTCGACCGCCAAGGCGTGATGCTATCGCACGAACTGGAAGCTGAAGCGGTATTGGCCGGCGTCGGTGGTTCCCGGCGCCAGTTTGGGCGGCTGGGCATCGACCAGCGTCAGGGTGCCGCCGCTGACTGAAATGGGCGTGCCAAGGGTCATTTCGCGAAGCTCGCGGCCACTCCTTGAGGTGACCTCCGCGCGGATCCGGACTTGGCCGGCCCAGATGCACTGCACCGACGCCGGGCAGCGGCTGTCCTCGAGCAAGGCCAGCGGCCGGACTTGCAGGCTCTCGACTGCGGTGACCTGGCCAAGGGCCGCAGGCCCCGTCGGTGCCGCGACGATCGATGTGCAGGCGTTAAGTGCGAGCAAAGCGAAAAGCGGCGCGGGGTTCATTTGTGAAGTGCTGCGGCTCGGCTAATGAGCGCGCCATGAACGACGTCCCCGACGAGATCACCATCCTCTCGCCGCCGCGGCGCACCGAGCCGTGCAAATTGTACCTGATTTCACCGCAGGATGTCGGCGGCGCGTTTGCCGAGCGGTTGAAGTCCGCGCTTGGCGCCGGGCCGATCGCTGCGTTCCAGCTGCGGGTCAAGGACGTGCCCGAGCATGATCTGGCGCGGCTGGCCGAGCCGTTGCAGCGGATCTGTGCCGATCACGATACCGCGTTCATCGTCAACGACAGCATGGCGCTGGCCAAGCGCTTGGGCGCGGACGGAGTGCATCTCGGCCAGTCCGACGGCGATATTCGCGAAGCGCGCGCACTGCTTGGCCCAGGCGCGCAGATTGGCCGCACTTGCCACGACAGCCGCCACCTGGCGATGGAAGCGGGCGAAGCGGGGGCCGATTATGTCGCCTTTGGCGCTTTCTACACAACCACCACCAAGCCAAGCCCCTACCGGCCGCCGCCGTCCGTGCTGAGTTGGTGGTCATCGATCTTCGAGATTCCATGCGTCGCGATCGGCGGGATTACGCCGGATAACGCGCGGCCCTTGATCGATGCCGGCGCCGATTTCATCGCGGTCTGCCAAGCGGTGTGGGGCGCGGACGACCCGGCGCTCGCGGTCGCCCGGTTCGAGACCGTCCTGGCGCTCTGACTATTTTAGATATTTTGCGTACCAGTCGAGGTACCGCTGCAGCCGGTCGCGGACGAAGCTTGGTCGCTTGATCCCATGATATTGGCCGGGATAAATCACCAATTGGGAATCGATGCCGCGGCTTTTCAACGCCTGGTACATCTGTTCGGAATTGAGCAGCGGCACATTGAAATCGAGGTCGCCGGCGAGGAACAATGTCGGCGTGACGATCCTGTCGGCGTGGAAGAACGGATAGGAGTTGCGGAGCCACACTTCGGGCTTCTCCCAGGGCTTGCCGAGCTCCACTTCATAATCGCGGATATATTGGTCGGTGCCATAACCCGCGAAGATGTTGGAGATGCTGGCGCCGCTGGTCGCCGCCTTGAAGCGCGGGTCGCTGGCGATCACGTAATTGGTCAGCATGCCGCCGTAGCTCCAGCCACCGACGCCGAGGCGAGCGGGGTCGGCAATGCCGCGGGCGACGGCATCATCGACCGCGCCGATCACGTCGGGCACCGCGACTCCGCCCCAATCGGCATAGAGCGCCTTGGCGAAGTCCTGGCCCCGCCCCGTGCCGCCGCGCGGGTTGGCGGCGACCACTGCGTAGCCACTGGCGGCGAGCATCTGCCATTCGAAGCTGAAGCCATAGTCATACTGTGACTGCGGGCCGCCGTGGAGTCGCAGGATGGTCGGCGCCGGGCCAGTGGTCCGGCCGGCCGGGCGGAGCAGGAAGCCCTGGACTTCGGTCCCATCCTTGCTCCTGAAGCTGGTATCCTCGACCGCGGCAAGATCGACGGTGGATAGCCAGCCATTGTGGTTCGTCAGGCGGCGCAATGTCGCCCCTTCAATCGCATAGACTTCCTCGGGATGTGACGGGTCGCTGACCAAAGCGACAGTCTTGCCTTTGCTCTGCTGGTTGACCGCCTTGATCACTGGGCGACCGCCGGCGATGCGTTTCACCGGCCCGCCCGACGCGCCGACGCTGCCCAGCCACCGCGACTTGTCGTCTTCGGCAATGAACCGAAGCGACTTGCCGTCGGCGGACCAGACCGGGTTGCCGGCGCTGCGGTCGAGGCCCGGCGTCAGGATGCGCGGATTGCCGCCGGATGCAGGCACCACGGCGAGGTGTCGCGTGCCATAGGAGAACAGCTCGACGGGGCCGCCTTGGGAGTAAGCGATGGATCGACCGTCGGGGCTCCATGCGGGGTAGCTTTCATAATCGGGATCATTGTCCGCGCCGGCGAAGCTGGTCAGGCGGGTTGGGGCTTGACCGGTTGCGGCTGCCGGCACCACCCACAGGTCGTAATTGTAAGAGCGGTCGGGGTCCTTGTCGCGGTTGCTGACAAAGGCGATGCGGCTACCGTCGGGCGACCATGCCGGCAGGAATTCGTCGGAATCCCCGTCGGTCAGGCGGCGCGTCTTGCCGGTAGCCATGTCGAACATCACCAGCCGCTGGCGGCGGTTCCGCAAATAGCCGTCGATGTCCCGTTTGAACTGAAAACGGTCGATGACGATGGGCTTGGGCGGCTTCTTGTCGTCGGCAGCTTTGGCGTCGTCTTCGGCATCGGCGTCGGGATCAGGATCGAGCACCAGCAGCGCGATTTCACGGCTAGTCGGCGACCAGGCGTAATCGATGACGCTGCCGTCGATCTTGGTCAGCCGTCGCGCTTCTCCGCCGGTGCGGTCAAGGAGCCATAACTGGTCGTTCTCCTTCTTGTCGTCGCGCGCCGATATGAAGGCCAGAGAGCGCCCGTCCGGGCTCCACCTCGGCGTGCTTTCACTTTCCTTGGCGCGGTTGGTCAGCTGGATATTTCGGCTGCCGTCCCACGATGTCATCCAGATGTGGCTGAAACTCTTGTCCGCCTTGGTGTCGATCGTGCTGACGCTATAGGCGACCCAATTACCGGCGGGATCGATGGCCGGGCTTTCGACGGTTCGCAAATTGGCCAGATCATCCAGCGACAGCGGCCTGGATCCGGCGGGTGACGCCAGCGCCAGGACGGCGACTCCTGCCAGCGCCGCGAAACGCAATCCAACCATCGACGAATCTCCTTTGAGTCCCGGTGGCGAGAATTGGCCGAAGATCGAGCCCGGCG
>JBDSBX010000233.1:0-9379 GCA_039921365.1 Sphingomicrobium sp.
GCGCGTCGAAAAGTATATCGGGTTAGTCACAATCGCCAATGCCACCCAGAACCTCGTCGCCGCCTCGACGATCGAGGAAATTTGGGAGCGCCACATTCTCGATTCGGCGCAGCTCGTCCGGTTCGAGCCAGCAAGCCGCGCCTCGTGGGTCGACATTGGCTCGGGTGCGGGTCTGCCCGGGATCATCGTCGCTCTGCTAACCGAGGGGCCAATGTCGCTCGTCGAGGCCCGCCGCCTCCGCGCACAGTTCCTCGAGGAAACCGTCGACGCCCTAGGCATTGCGAACCGTGTCTCCGTTCACCAGTCGAAAACCGAAAATATCCAGGGCAATTTCGATGTGATCACCGCTCGCGCCGTCGCACCGCTCGGTCGGCTGCTCAGGCTTGCGAACCATTTAGCGCATCCGGAGACGATTTGGGCGCTTCCCAAGGGGCGAAACGCTAAATCGGAACTGGCCGAAGCGCAGCGAAGCTGGCACTATGCGGCCAGAAGCGAACCGAGTTGCACCGATCCGGACGCAAAAATCCTGGTGCTGAGCGCTGTGAAGGCGAAGAGGGTGGGGGCCAAGTCGTACCGATGATCCGCGTTGTCGTCGCCAATCAGAAGGGCGGTGTGGGGAAAACCACCACCGCGATCAACTTGACTACCGCGCTCGCCGCCATCGGCTGGAAGGTGCTGCTCGTCGACATGGACCCGCAAGGCAATGCGTCCACCGGCATCGGCGTCGGCCAGGCCCAGCGCGAACGTTCGAGCTATGATGTGCTGATTGGCGGCGCGTCTGTTGTCGAAAGCGTCGTCGCGACGCGCGTGCCGCGGCTTGACCTGCTGCCGGCGACGGTCGACCTGTCGGGGGCTGAAGTGGAGCTGGTCGCGCTCGATGATCGCGCGCACCGGTTGGACAAGGCGCTCGATGCAGTACCGCCCGGCCGCTGGGATATCTGCCTGATCGACTGCCCGCCGTCGCTGGGCTTGCTGACCGTCAACGCGCTCGTCGCAGCGCGCCACTTGCTGGTCCCGCTGCAGTGTGAATTCTTTGCTTTAGAGGGACTTAGCCAGTTGCTGCAGACCGTTGAGCGGATCCGCCTGGCGTTCAATCCCGAGCTTGCAATCCTTGGCGTTGCGCTAACCATGTTCGATCGCCGCAACAATCTTTCGCAGGCGGTCGCCGAGGATGTCCGTGCCTGCCTCGGCGCGGCAGTGTTCGAAACCGTCATTCCGCGCAACGTCCGCCTGTCCGAAGCCCCCAGCCACGGCTTGCCGGCATTGATCTACGACCTGCGCTGCGCCGGCTCGGAAGCTTATGTGCGCCTGGCGCGCGAGCTGATGGCCCGGTTGCCGCAGCGCGCGGAGGCGGCATGACCGTCAAGCGCCCGGTGTCCGGGCTCGGCCGCGGCCTGTCGGCATTGATGGACGAAGCGGTCCGCCCGAGCTCCGAGACTGGCGCCGAGACTCCCGCCGAACCGCCCGGCGGCGTTCGCGAGATCGAGATTGCCCGGATCCGGCCCAATCCCAACCAGCCGCGGCTCATGTTCGCCGAGGAGTCAATCGACGAACTCGCTGATTCCATTGCCGAAAGAGGCGTTTTGCAGCCGATCTTGCTGCGCCCGCATGGCGACGGTTTCGAGATCATCGCCGGCGAGCGGCGGTGGCGCGCGGCGCAGCGGGCGCGGTTGCACACCATCCCGGCGATCGTCCGCGACATCGACGACGCCGGGACTGCCGAGATCGCGCTGATCGAAAATATCCAGCGCGAGGATTTGAACGCGATCGAGGAGGCGGACGGCTATCGGCAGCTGATCGACCGGCACGGCCACAGCCAGGACGACGTCGGCCGACTGGTGCATAAATCGCGCAGTCACGTCGCCAATTTGCTGCGCTTGCTCGAGTTACCCCAGTTTGTCCGCGAGTCTTTGGTTCGCGGCGAGATCAGCATGGGCCATGCCCGAGCCGTCGCCACTTCGCCCGACCCGGAAGCGCTGGCCAAGGAGGTCATCGCCAAGGGCCTGTCGGTCCGCCAGACCGAGGCGCGCGCGCGGCGCGAGAGGCGACCGCCGAGTGAACTCCAACTCACCGAGCGGCGCGGCGATGCCGATCTCGAGGCGCTCGAAAGGCAGCTGGGGGACATGCTCGGCATCCGGGTCAAGGTTGCCCACGCCGGCACTGGGGGCACGGTGACGCTTCACTACAACAGCCTCGACCAGCTCGACATGATCTGCCAGCGGCTTTCGGGCGAACCGATTTGAAGGCCGGCGAACCGATCTAGCTAACGGCGGCGACCGGCGCGGCGGGCGATCGCGGTCAATTCTTCGCCCAGGGCCTCGGCCGGCGGCGGCGCGTCGCCGCGCATCAACGATCGCTCCAGCTTGCCGGCGCGCTCGGCGACCGTCGCCAGGCTGCGCGCATCCCACGTCGTCAGCAGCTTCTCGAGCAACGGCTTGTCCTTCCAGAACAGAGATTTACCGAGTGACGTCATGACGGCGCCGGAACTCTCCCCGTCTTCGATGCGAGCGCGCATCGGCGCCAGCACCAGTAGTCGCCGCTGGAGCGCCCGGATCACCGGGATGGCTTCGGTGCCGCCGGAGGAAAGCCGCGCAAGCTGTTCGGAAACCTCGGACAGTGACCCGGACAGCGCGACATCGGCGAGCTTGAGGAAATCGCCCTCGGGGACGTCGGCCCCGACCGCATCGACCGCGTCATGGTCGAGCTCTTTGGGCGATTCGGGAGCCGCGCCGACGTAGAGCGCGAACTTGGCGAGTTCCTGGCCGACGATCGCCTGGTCGTTGCCGCACGCATCGGCGATTCGCGCCGCGACCCCGGCGGCAATGCGCAAGCCATGGGCGCGGCCGACTTCGATGACCATGCGCTCGGCATCCTGGCCTTCGGGAGCGTAGGACGCATGGGTCAGTGCCTGGCGATCGCCCTCTGCGAGCTTGACCAAGGCCGACGTCTTGCGCAGCGCGCCGGCAATGACGATCACCGGGCTTTCGGCAGCCGCTGCGGTCAGCACCGCATCGACGGCGTCGGTGATCTCGTCACCGGCCGGCTCAACCCAGATCGCCCGAGGCTCACCAAACAAACTCATCGCCCCGGCCTCGTCGGCAAGCAGCGCCGGATCCGAGCGGATCGCGCCGGCGGCGACGACAAACCGGGTCGCGCCGAGCCCCTTCAGCAAGCGGTCACCAAGCGTTCGCGATTGCCCCTCGTCGGGCCCGTAGAACAGATAAAGGCGGACCGACGCGTCGGGCTGGTCGAGCGCGCGGGCGAGGCCGCTCTTACTGGCTTTCACCGCGGCGGCGCCGGCGAGGTCCGCGCCGCGAACAGGCCGAGGCGGGCGACGATCTGGTCGGCTAACACCTCGGATAATCGCTCGACCGCGGTCTGTTCGGCGGCGACGGTCGCATATTCGGAGCTGACGACGTCGATGCCGGCATCCGATCCGGCGGTCGCGTCGAGGACCACGCCGCCGCTGCGCACGTTGACCAGCCGATAGCGGGCGCGAAGCGTCCGCCGCTCCCGGGGCACGGCGCGGTCGCCGCGGATGCCGAAGCCGGTTATATCGTCGTCGAGCTCGACCTCGAGCCGATAGATTGGCGGCCCGCCGCCGGGCCCGAGCCGTTCCATCAATTTGTTGTGGACCAGCCAGCCGACCTGGCCGTCGATCGGCGCCACTTCGACCGCGCGCAAGGTCGTCGCCACCGCGCTGCTCGAGCCGCCGCCGTACAGCGGCTGGAGCCCGCATGCCGACACCGATAGAGCGGCGACAAGCAAGAAGACGACACGCATCATGCGACGATATTCACCAGCCGGTCGGGAACGACAATGACTTTGCGCGGGCTCGCCCCGCCAAGCTGCCGCTGGACCTTGTCCGAAGCCAAGGCCAGCGCCTCGGCCGCGGCGCGATCGAGGCCGCGCGGCGCATCGAGCGTGTCGCGTAGCTTGCCGTTGACCTGAACCGCGATCGTCACCTGGTCGTCGACCAGCATTGCCGGGTCAAACGACGGCCAGGTCGCCTCGACGATCATCCCCGGCTCGCCAAGCGCTGCCCACGCTTCCTCGGCCAAGTGGGGCGCCATCGGCGCGATCAGCAGGACCAGGGTGCGCGCCGCTTCGTCGCGGCTGGCCGATGGCGCGGCTTTCTCGATCGCGGTCACCAACTCGTACAATTGGGCGACTGCCTTGTTGAACTGCAGGCCCTCGATCGCTTCGCCGGTGGCGGCAATGGCGCGGTGAAGTTTCCTGTCGAGCGCGGGATCGCGGCCGTCGCCGCTTGCTGGCCGATTCGCCAGCCGCCAGACACGCTGGACGAAGCGCGCCGCTCCCTCGATGCCGCTCTCCGACCATTCGAGGTCGCGCTCGGGCGGGCTGTCGGACAGCATGAACCAGCGCACCGCGTCGGCGCCATATTTCGCGACGATCGGCTCGGGGTCGACCGTATTGCGCCGCGACTTGGACATTTTCTCGACGCGCCCCCGCTGGACCGGGGCCGTCGTCGCCCGCTCGACGAGCCCGCCACCGTCAGCAACTTCGACGTCTTCGGGGGTCAGCCAACGGCCGTCCTGCGACACGAAGGTTTCGTGGGTCACCATGCCTTGCGTGAACAAGCCTTTGAACGGCTCGGCGATGCCTAGCCGGCCGATGTGCTGCAGCGCCCGGGTCCAGAAGCGTGCGTATAGCAAATGCAGGATCGCATGCTCGACGCCACCAATATATTGCGCAACCGGCAACCAGGCTTCGGCCTCGGCGCGGTCGAACGGCCTGTCGCCGGGCTGGCTGGCGAAGCGGATGAAATACCAGCTGGAATCGACGAACGTGTCGAGGGTGTCGGTTTCGCGCACCGCAGCCCCGCTGCAGGATGGGCACGGCACCTTGCGCCACGCATCGTGCCGGTCGAGGGGATTGCCAGGCAGCTCGAAGGTGACGTCCTCGGGCAGCACCACCGGCAACTGCTCGCGCGGCACGGGCACTGCGCCGCAGTTCTCGCAGTGGATGATCGGGATCGGTGTCCCCCAGTAGCGCTGGCGCGACACGCCCCAATCGCGCAGCCGCCAAGCGGTGGTCCCATTTCCCCAGCCGGCGGTTTCGGCGCGGCGGATGACTTCGGCCGTCGCCGCCTCGGTGGTCAGACCATCGAGGAAATTGGAATTGACCGTAATTCCGGGGGAGTTTTCCGACTCCTTGCCAATCGGCAGCGACGCGTCTTCGCGCCCGGACGCCACGACTCGCTTGATCGGCAAATGATATTGCTTCGCAAACTCGTAATCGCGCTGGTCGTGACCCGGCACTCCAAAAATCGCGCCCGTCCCATAGTCCATCAGCACGAAATTGGCGATGTAAACTGGCAATTTCCAAGTTGGATCCAGCGGATGAATGGCTTCGATTCCGGTCTGATAGCCCGTCTTGACCGCGGTCTCGATGTCAGCCGCGCTGGTGCCACCGGCGCGGCATTCCTCGATGAATATTTGCGCTTGGGGATCGGCCGCCGCCACTGCCAAAGCGAGCGGGTGCTGGGCGGCAATCGCCACGAACGAGGCGCCAAAAATCGTGTCGGGCCGAGTCGTGAAGACCTCGATGCTCTCAATTCCCGCCAGCGGGAGGGGAGAGGCCAGCCGAAAGGCGAACTGCAGCCCGCGGCTCTTGCCGATCCAATTCTCCTGCATCAGCCGGACCTTGTCGGGCCAGTCGTCGAGCGTCCCCAGCCCGGCGAGCAATTCCTCGGCGAAGTCGGTGATCTTGAGGAACCATTGGTTGAGCTTGCGCCGCTCGACCGCGGCGCCCGAGCGCCAGCCCTTGCCGTCGATGACCTGTTCGTTGGCAAGCACGGTCATATCGACCGGATCCCAATTGACCTCGCTCTCCTTGCGATAGACCAGGCCGGCGTCGAACAGGTCGAGGAACAGGGCCTGCTCATGGCCGTAATATTCGGGGTCGCAGGTGGCGAGCTCGCGGCTCCAGTCGAGGGCGAAGCCCAGGCGCTTGAGCTGGTCGCGCATCGCCGCGATGTTGGCCCGGGTCCAGGTCCCCGGATGGACCTTGCGCTCCATCGCCGCATTCTCGGCCGGCATGCCGAACGCATCCCAGCCCATCGGGTGCAGCACCTCATGGCCCTGCATCCGGCGGAAGCGGGCGATGACGTCGCCCATCGTATAGTTGCGGACGTGGCCCATGTGGATGCGCCCCGACGGGTAAGGGAACATCTCGAGCACGTAAGTCTTGGGCTTGGCGCTTTGGCTATCGGCGGCGAAGCTTTTTTGCTCGTCCCACCGCGCCTGCCAGCGGCATTCGGCCGCCGCCGGGTCGAAGCGGGTCGTCATCGCCTGTTCGGGTACCTTGTCGGGCATCGCAATGCGGGCCCCTTAGCGCGCCGACTATCCGCTGACGGTGGAGCGGCGGAGGTCGCGGGCGCGGGTCAGGATGATATCTTCGAGCTTCTGCACGGTCGCCGCCGCGATCGGCGCATCGACCCAGGTGCCGCCGCGGTTGACCTGGCGCGAGGCGGCGACTCGCAGCGCATCGGCGCGCAGGTCCTGGTCGAGGATCGAAACGGTCAGCTTGACTCGCTCACCGGGAGAATTGGCGTTGGTGTACCAGTCGGTAACGATCACTCCGCCGCTCGAATCGGCCTGGAGCAATGGAGCGAACGAAACCGTGTCGATCGCGGCTCGCCACAAATAGCTGTTGACGCCGATCGACGTGGTTCGCGACGGCGCGAGCTGGTGCGGAATCTCGCGGTTGCGCGAGCAGCCCGGCGTGGCAATGGCAAAGGCGGCGAGAAGGACGGCGGTGACGGGCAGGCGGAGCATGGGTGTTCCTCGAAAGATGCTGGCTTCGGGCTTATAGATGCTGGCAGTTGCTCCGCAAGCATGTCCCGCATCGGGGCCCGATTGTTGTTCCTGCGCAACAGACGGGTTGTGAATCGATTCCAGACATGGAACCTTGAGGCCGCTGTAGCTATATCGAGTCGTGAACAGGGAGTTCGCTACGCGTGTATAATTTCGGTCGGTCAATTTCAGCCAAGCTGGTCGTGGCATTCGCCGCGGCCGGACTCGTGCTGACTCCGGCTATTGCAGCGGGTGAGATCAAGAAGCGGCCTGCCGCCATTGCCCTGAGCTTCGACCCGGTGGCAACCTTTACGCCGGCCAACGCCGATCCGCGCCTCGCCGCCGCTTTCGCTGGGCGCACGGGCTCATTAAGCGACTTCAAATTCACGCCCGCCGCGGCCAAGGGACGGCCGTCGCAGGTCCGCGTCGCGATCCGCGCCCGCGCCGATCCCGGCCCGCGCGTCGCCGACGCTTCGGCGCTGGCGGTCAATGTCCTCACCCCGGCCAGCTACAATCTCGGCGTCGCGGTCGGCTGGCGCCGGTTCGCGATCTCCGGCGACATCGCCCGGGTCAAGGATGCCAATTCGGCCCTCGGCGGCCGCGAGAGCGCGGCGCTGGGCGTCAGTTACTCGCTGAAGCGTTTCACCGCTCGAGTCGCCGCTGGCGCCGACCGCGGCGATGGCCGCGCGCTGACGCCGCTGCGCAAGGCCGACAATTACTCACTCGACGTCGGCGGCGCTTACTCGCTGACCAACCGGATCGCGCTAACCGGTGGTGTTCGCTATCGCATCGACACCGAGCGGCGCGCCGCGCTTAAGGACGAGCGCCGCGATAGCCAGGCCGTTTACGTCGGCACCGCATTCAAGTTCTGAACGCGCTTCAAGTCTGATCCTTTGATCAAACTAGGCTATGGCCCAGCGCGATGAGCGCCGCCGTACGATTGCACCAAATCCACGCCGGCATTGCCAGCGCCGCCAGACTTGGCCGGCGCGAGCCTGGTAGAGTTACCCTGGTCGCCGTCAGCAAGACCCACAGCGCCGAGGAAATCGAGGCGCTGATCGCCGCCGGCCAGCGGCACTTCGGCGAAAGCCGAGTTCAGGAAGCGATTGCCAAATGGCCATCCCTCCGCGCCGCTTATCCGGATGTCACCCTCCACTGCGTCGGCCGGCTGCAATCCAGCAAGGCCGCCGAGGCCGTGCAATGGTTTGACGTGATCCATTCCGTCGACCGGCCATCCTTGCTGGCCGCGCTGGCCAAGGAAGCCGGCAAGCAGGGCCGCGTGCCTGCCGTCTATGTCCAGGTCAATATCGGCGAGGAGGCGCAGAAGGGCGGCTGCCCGATCGACGCGGTCGGGGCGCTGATCGCTGCGGTCCGCGAGTCGCCGCTACCGCTTGCCGGGCTGATGGCCATCCCGCCGCAAGGCGTCGAAGCCGCACCCTATTTCGCGTTGCTTGCCGAACTCGCGCGGCGTCATGGCGTCACTGGGCTAAGCATGGGCATGTCGGCGGATTATCGGGCGGCGGTGGCGCTCGGCGCGACCATTGTCCGCGTCGGCACCGCATTGTTCGAGGATTGACGGTGCAGGCGCTGATCATCGACTTCGACGGCGTCCTGATCGAAAGCGAATATGACGGCAACCGCCATTTGGCGGAGCTGCTGACCGACCTCGGCCACCCCACCGCCGTCGACGACGCGCTGGCCAATTTCACCGGCCTCAGCGGCGAGGATTTCGTCGCCGCGGTCGAAGCCAGGATCGGCGCCCGCCTGCCCGAGGGATTTCACACGCGCCGCGCCGCCGAAAACGAGCGCGTGCTTGCTAGCGGCGTCCCCGCAGTCGAGGGTGCGATCGCCTTCATCCGCTCGCTGCCCGCCGACCTGCCCAAAGCCGTGGCCTCGTCGAGCACCGTCCGCTGGGTCCGCACCCACCTCCATCATCTCGGGCTCGGGTACGCGTTCGGCGATCACATCTACAGCGGCCGCGAGCATGTCGAGCGCGGCAAGCCGGCCCCCGACCTCTATATCTATGCGGCGCAGCAGCTGGGCGTGCCGATCGCGGACTGCACGATCATCGAGGATTCTGAAGTCGGCGCGCGCGGCGCGGTGGCTTCGGGCGCCCGCGTCATTGGCCTGGTCGCCGGCTCGCACTGCTTGCCGGGCCACGACGCGCGGCTGCAGGCGCTCGGAGTCCGCGACATCGCCTACAGCTTCGACGACATCCGGCGGTTGCTCGAGCTAGGCTAGATGCCCGCTCTTGCTACGCTTGACGGCGAGGTAGTCGGCGTTGTGCGGGTTGGCGGGCATGTGATGCGCCACCCGCTCGACGATTTCGATCCCGGCTGCTGCCAACCCTCCGGCCTTGCCCGGATTGTTGGTCAGCAGCTTGACTCGGTCGATGCCAAGCTCGCGCAACATCGCCGCGGCCGTCAGATAATCGCGCTCATCGTCGGCAAAGCCGAGTCGCTCATTGGCCTCGACCGTGTCGAGCCCGCGATCCTGAAGCGCGTAGGCGCGCAATTTGTTGGCCAGTCCGATGCCCCGCCCTTCCTGGCGCAGATAGAGCA
>JBDSBX010000234.1:0-3078 GCA_039921365.1 Sphingomicrobium sp.
ATCCGAGGGCGATGCGCGCCGCAACCCGCGACACGCGGTTGATCGACGGCGTGCGTAACGATCCCGCGGCCAACGCGTATTTCATGGAAGTGCTGACCAACCTCGACGGGCCCGACCAAGTGCTGCGGTGGATGAATGAGGCTGGCGTGTTCGGCCGCTTCGTCCCTGACTTCGGCCGGGTCGTCGCCCAGATGCAGTTCGACATGTATCACCATTATACGGTCGACGAGCATTCGATTCGCGCGATCGGCCTACTGGCCGCGATCGAGCGCGGCGAACTCGCCCAGGACCACCCGCTTTCGACCGCTTTGTTCCGCCAGCTGGCGTCGCGGCGGACGCTGTATGTCGCGGTGCTGCTCCACGATATCGCCAAGGGCCGTGGCGGCGACCATAGCGTCATCGGCGCCGAGATCGCGTTGAAGCTCGGCCCGCGCTTCGGCCTCGATGCGGCCGAGACCGAGACCGTCGCCTGGCTGGTGCGCCATCATTTGCTGATGTCGGCCACGGCGTTCAAGCGCGACCTTGCCGACCCCAAGACGATCGAGGATTTCGTCCTTGCGGTGCAGAGCCCCGAGCGGCTGCGGCTGCTGCTGATCCTGACCGTGGTCGACATTCGCGCGGTCGGCCCCGGGGTGTGGACTGAGTGGAAGCGCCTGCTGCTCAGGACGCTGTTCGACGCCGCCGAGGAGCGGCTTCGGCTGGGCCACAAGCAGCGCGGCCGAAGCGAGCTGGTCGCGGCTCGGCAAAAGGAACTGGCGCAAAGACTCGACTGGAAGCCGTCCATTGCCAGGGCCTATGCTAAGCGATTGCCCGACGCCTACTGGCTGGCGGAACCGCTCGAGTGGCAAATTGCCAATGCGCGCCAGGTGGCGAACGCCGAGTCGCGTTTTGGTGAGTCGGTGCCGAGTGTCGCCGCCGACAATGATGCCGACAGCAACGCCACCCGGGTCAGCGTCTTCACCCCTGACCGCGAGGGACTGTTCTTCCAGATCTGCGCCGGCCTCGCCGCCGCCGGGGCGAACATCATTGACGCGCGCATTCACACCACCCGTGACGGCATGGCGCTCGACAATCTGCTGGTCCTCGACAGCCAGGGCCGGGCCTATTCCGACAAGCGCCTCCGCGGCCGGTTGGTCCGATCGGTCGAAGCGGCGCTGACCAGCGCGCACCCGCCCAGCCTGCCGCTGGCGGAGCGCACCGGGCTACGGACCGCCGCCTTCCGAATCGCGCCGTCGGTGGTGATCGCCGAGCGCGCCTCGAGCCGGACGACGGTGGTCGAGGTCAACGCGCTCGACCGGGTTGCGCTGCTCGCGGCCTTGGCGCGGGCGATCCACGAACGCGGCCACCGCATCCATTCGGCCCACATCGCCACCTACGGCGAGCGCGCGGTCGACGTCTTCTATCTGACGCGCGCCGACGGCAAGAAACTGATTGGTGAAGAGAGCGAGGCGCTGCGCGCGGCCTTGCTGGAAGCGGCGCGCGATGCGTGGGGGGCGAGGGCGGCGTGATGTCGGTTGGCGGTAACAATCGGCCAATGTCCGCAATGGGTAGAAACCGGGAGCCCAACCTAGTAGTGGATGAACCGAAGCTCCTCGCAGTCGTTGAGCTGGGGTGAAATAAAGGAATTGTGAAATGCCCATCGGCACCGTCAAGTTTTTCAATCAGCAAAAGGGTTTTGGATTTATCCAGCCCGAGGATGGCGGATCGGACTCGTTCGTCCACATCTCCGACGTCGAGCGCTCGGGGATGAGCACGCTCAATGAGAATCAGCGCTTGTCCTACGACGTCGAACAGGACGATCGCGGAAAGATGCGGGCGACCAACCTCAAGGAGGCCTAAGAGCCTTCTCCCGCCCATCTCCGGATTGGAAATGGGCCCCTGAAGCGAAGTGCCCCAACGGGTTAACGCGGCGGCAACCGTCACAAAGGGACGGTGGGCCGGCGCGGGTATAGCTTCGCGTCGTCGCCGGGCGGCGTCCAGCGCCGGCTCTGGGGGAGGCGTCGATGATCCACACAGCGTTGGCGGGGGCCGCGCGCCGCCTCGCCGACTTCCGCAATTCCTGCTGTCTGCGGTCTGCTCCACGGGCGTCAGCGTAAACGTCACGCAATATGGCGATCCATTTCTGAGGTCCGCGCCAAGCGTCCTGTCAGACCCGACAGAAAAGGGCCTTTTTTTGAGCGTCGGTCCCGCCGGAGCTTAGCCGCGCTCCGGCTCCGGAGCCGGCGGCGGCGGTGGCGGCGGTGGGGCCGGGCAGGCATCGGTCGCCAGGATCACCGAACCATCGACGCAGGTCTGCGTTGCCGGCGGCGGTGGGGGTGGCGGCGGCGGCGGCGGAGCAACATAAGGCTCGGGCGCAGCGCGGCTCGCCCCAAATTTGCCACGCAGCGTCAGGCCGAATGTTCGCGGCTCGGCAAGGAATTGCGAGAAGAGCTGCCGGCCGCCCGGATATTGCGGATCGACGAAGGGCGCCAATGTGAATCCCGGAGCGAACGGCGGCGTGGTTCCACCGCCCGACTGGAAAGGCGAGTTGAACGCAACCTGCGCATAATCCTTGTCGAACAGGTTTTGCGCCCACAGCTCAAGCGACCAGCTGTCGTCGGGTCCGCTGATGCCGATGCGGCCGTTGACCACCGTAAAGCTATCCTGCTCCTTTTGCGGAAACAGGTCGGACCCGGTGTTGTAGCCACTGCTTCTGCGCGCATCGATGTAAAACAGGCCGGTCAGTCCCGAATTGCCGATGGCCGGAGTCCAGGCCAGCGCGCCGGTCATAACAAGCTCGGGAGCGTTCGAGATATTGTCGCCCGGAAGCTTGCGAAGCGCCGGGCTTAACGGTGTGCCGTCGTCGTTTCCAACCAAATTCTTGCGATATTTGGTCTGCGCGTAGGTCAGGCCAAGGTTGAGCCGCAAGTCGTTCGCCGGCAGGATTGTCGCCTCCAGCTCAACGCCCTGCGAACGCACGCCCCAACCCACGTCATTCTTGTCGCACTGGCCAGTATCGGCGGCCGGGTTGGGATTGAATGCGGCGCCCGGAAGGATGGCCGGAGCGATGAAATTGGCAGAGCCCGGATTGACGCTCTG
>JBDSBX010000235.1:0-2913 GCA_039921365.1 Sphingomicrobium sp.
CAAAAAGGCGATCGTCGCGGACATCGCGTCGCCGCCCTCGAGCTTGACCGCGGCGCAGCCGGTTTCCTTCATCACTCGCGCCGCGCTGACGAACGCCTGCTCGGGCGAGCCTTCATACGACCCGAACGCCATGTCGACCGCAACCAACGCATGCCAGCTGCCGCGGACCACCGCGGCGCCGTGCGCGCACATCATTTCGAGCGTCACCGGAATGGTCGACGGCAGGCCGTAGATCACCTGGCCGAGGCTGTCGCCGACCAGCAGCATGTCGCAATGCGGGTCGAGCAATTGCGCCATTCGCATCGTGTAGGCGGTCAGCATGACGATCGGCTGCTCAGTGGCACCGTCGGCCTTGCGCGCCCGGATCGCCGGCGCCGTCATGCGCTTGCCCGGCACCGGCGTCGGCGTCGCCCGGCTGGTATCGCTGTCGTAAGTGATTTTCGACATGGCTGCGCCTTACCAGAGTGTCGGCACCGGGTAACTCCGGATCGTTCGGTCGGCTGTCACCAGCGTCAACGCCAGATCGAGCGCTTGGGCAATCAGCATTCGGTCGAACGGGTCGCGATGGATCGGCGGCAGTTGCTCTGCGTGAGCATGGGTTTCGAACTCGAGGTCCAGACGGCGATATTCGGGTAGCAGCAGGGCCGCGAATGGCTTGCGAAGCTGGTCCGGGAATTTTCCCCGCTTAGCGCTGTATTCCCAAGCCGAAACGACGCTGACAACCAGATCACCGGGATGAGTTGTGATTTGCTCGCGCACCGACGCGGGGAGCTTGGGATCGCCAGTCGCCAGCCACAGGATGGCGTGCGTGTCTAGCAGCAGGCTCAAAATTCCGGACGCTCGAAGGTATCAAGTTCTTCCGGGGTGAAATTAGGTTCGAACCAATCGATGTCGCCGACCTGGCCACGCTTGCTCCCAAAGAACGCGCGGCGACGGGCGATCCGCTCCTGAAGCTCGCGATCGGGCGCGAGCGCGACCAACTCAACTTCGGGCTCGCCATCGCGGGCAATGATCACTTTCTCGCCGCGTTTGGCCGCAGCGATTAATTGCGACAAGCGGGTCTTTGCTTCGCCGATGTTAACATGTAGTGTCATTGCTTGGCCAAGGTAGCTTGGCCAACCTTACTCGTCAAGTCAACCACCCTCGCATCCGCGAATGGCGCGCGAACCAGAAGATCGTCCAGGTCAGCGCCGTCACCACCAGCGCTACCAGCAGATCGTTGGCCGACATGTTCTCGCGCAGGTCGGTGACCAGCAGCAGCCCTGCCAGCCACGCCAGCACAGCCGCCAGCGACACCATCAGCAGCGGCTCGGCGAGTTTCTTGCGCAGCACTAGCATCACGGTTCCGGCCAGGCCAACCCAAACCGCAATCGCATAAGCGGCGGTCACCCACATCGGTTCGGCCGCAAAAGCGGCGCGTTGGTCGAGCGGCATCGCGGCGGGGTCGGCGAGGACGTGCATCAAATAGCTGACGCAGCCGAACGCCATGAACAGCAGCGCGGCGACCGCCACCGGCATGTACCAGCCGGCCAGGCCTCGCGGTTTATACTCATCGTCCATGTCAATTCCCCAGCTCGCCAATCCGGCCGGAAACTGCGCCGGAAGCGCAACGGGCGCAAGGAGGCGGCGCGCCAGCCTAGCCCTCGATGGTGACCTTGGTGCCCATGGCTGTCAGGCCGTAGAGCCGCTCGGCGAACTTCAGCGGCAGCCGGACGCAGCCGTGGCTCGCCGGATAGCCGGGGTTCGGGCCGGCGTGAAATGCGATCCCCTTCTCGTCATACATCTGCATGAACGGCATCGGCGCATTGTCATATTTGCGGCTGTGGCCGAGCTTCTGCTTGTTCATCACCGCCCAAAAACCAAGCGGCGTCTCGCGCCCCTTCTTGCCGCTCGAGATTGTCGCCACCCCGACCATTTGGTCGGCCCGATAAACGTAGAACAGCTGGGTCAGAAGGTCGATCACGACCCGCGTCTCGCCCGCTTTCGGGATCGCCGCCGCCCAGCGGTAATCGCCGGGCCGCAGCGCCAATTGCCCGAACACGGCGCGGGCGTCGGCGTGGGCCTGAGGCGCATTGCCCTGCGTCCAGCGGTACGGGAGCGGGGTCGGCTCGGCGTACCGGATTGGCGGTGGCGCGACCCGCTGCGGCACCGTCGAGCAAGAAGCGAGCGCAAGCATCGCTCCCGCCGTGAGAAAACTTCCAATTCTTTGCATTGCGACTCCCGACGACCTTCCGCTTGCTTTACTGCAGCGGAAAGTCGTCGGCGGGTCAAGCCGGACGCTCGGTGTTAAACTTCTGTTAAATCAGCAGAAGTTCGGTCCGTCAGGCGACCGCCAGCACGGTCTGGATGACCCGGGTCCGCGGATCGACCTGATAGATGTTGCCGTCGGCGTAGCGGTACCAGCTGTCTGAACTGTCGGCATATTGGTCGCGATAGGCGTAAGGCACATTGTAGGCGTCATAGCCCGACGGCAGCATCTGGCCGACGCCAAAGCTTTGGCCGGTGAGCAGAGCCGCAATGGCTTCCACCATCCGCGTCTGCGGATCGATCTGGTAGATGCCGCCGTTGGCGTAGCGGTAATCGTACCCCGGCTGGGCGTAATAGAGGTCGCTGTAGAGCGGCGGGACCGCATAGCCGGGATAAGCCGCCGGCACCGGATAACCGACCGCGAACCCGTTGTTCGCGACCGGGAAGGCGGTCTCGATCAGCCGGGTGTTGCGATTGGCGCCATAGATGTAGCCGTCGTCATAACGGTACATGGTGTTCGGCGTGTCGTAATAGCTGGCGCGGTAAGCCGACGGCACGTTGTAGGCATCGTAGCCGCTCGGCAGCATCTGGCCGACACCGAGGTTCTGCCCGGTGACCAGCGCGACCAGCGCCGAGACCAATTGGCTCGTCGGATCGACCTGGTAG
>JBDSBX010000236.1:0-2880 GCA_039921365.1 Sphingomicrobium sp.
GCCGGGCCGCCGACCCAGGGCGATGCGATCCCGGCGCGGGTGCGGTAACCGACGCCCGCGGCGGCAAGATCGTCCAGCGCTTTTTCGAGGCTCTCGAGCGGGTTGGGCGCTCCGATCCCGACCAGCATTTCGCTCGCGATTTCGGCCGGCGCCCGGGCCAGCCCGTTGTAGGCGACCGCCTGCCAGCTTTCCCACGACGTCGCGATCACCAGCACGACGCCAATCTTCACCGTCAAGCTGACGGCGTTCGACAGCAATATCCCGCGCCCAAGCAACAGCCGATAGCCGAAGAAAGCGACGGCGATGACCATCAGCCCGGTCAACGCATTGGACACCGTCCCGCCGGGCTGGGCCAGCGCGGCATAGCCACGCTCGACCAGGCCGAACGCCTGGCAATCGGCGTCGGCCAGCAGCCGCGCGGCGAAGCGGTCAGCGTCGGAGGGGGAGCAAAAGGCTTGCATCAGGCGACCGCCAGCAGGCGCGGCAGCCACGCATCGGGCGCATCGCCAACCTTGCCGCGAATGTCGTCGAGCAAGCGGACCGTGCGCTCGCGGCCCGAGAGCACGGTCAGCAGATCCGGCTCGGATGCGAGGTTGAGGCGGACCACGACGCTGTCCGCGCCATGCTTGACCAGAAAGGCGCGAGCAGTCTCGGGGATCGACCGAACGAGCTCATATTCATGTTCGGTCAGGCCGAAGCCGTCGATGTAATCGGAAGCCTGCGCCGCCGCATTCGCCATGAAGATCTGGGTTCCGGCTTGCTCAATGATCGCCGAGGCGATCTTGCTGTCGAGCGCGTCAGACGCCGATTGCGTGGCAAAGCCGACGATCCCGCCGCGCTTGCGGATCGTCTTCTCCCAGTCGCGGATCCGCGCCACGAACACCTCGTCGTCGAGCGCTTTCCAGCCTTCGTCGACGACGATGATTGTCGGCCGCCCGTCGAGGCGCTCCTCGACCCGGTGGAACAGGTACATCATCGCCGGCGAGCGCAGCGCCGGCTGGTCAAGAATGGCGGTCATGTCGAACCCGATGCTCTCGGCATCGAGCTCCAGACCATCGAGTTCATTGTCAAACAGCCACGCGTGCTCGCCGCCCGAATGCCACGGTGCAAGCCGGGCGGCGAGATCGCTTCCCGAAGCGCGGCCACGCCCGCGAAACAGCTGAGCGAGAAAGCGCAGCTGCCGATTCTCGGGCGGTCCGGCGTAGGAGCTTTCGATGGCGTCGGTGATCCACTGTGTCTCCTCGACGCTTGGCGGCGCGCCATCGCCGGTCGTCAGCCGCGCCACCCATTCCGACAAGAAGCGGCGGTTGCCGGGGGTGTCGGGCAGCGCCAGCGGGTTGAGCCGCGTCGGGGTACCGGGTCGAAGTGAGTCGTAAGTGCCGCCGATCGCCCGGATGAAGATCTCGGCGCCGCGATCCTTGTCGAAAAAGATGATCCGGGGCGAGTAGCGCCGCGCTTGCGCCAGGAGAAATCCGAGCACCACCGTCTTGCCCGAGCCCGAGGGGCCGATGATGGTAAAATTGCCGAGGTCGCCGCGGTGGAAATTGAAGAAATAGGGACCCGCCGAGGTCGTCTCGAACAGGGTCACGGCAGCGCCCCAATAATTGCCCGAAGGTCGGCCAACCGGAAAATTGTGCGCGCTGGCAAAACCGGCGAAGTTTGCGGACGAGACCAGCGCCCGCCGCGCGACATAGCCAAAATTGCCCGGGAACTGCGCCCAGAATGCGGCTTCCAGGCCAAGCTCCTCGCGGACGGCGACCAAGCCGGCTTCCGACAAAGCCGCCTGAACTTCGCCGATCGACGCGTCGAGATCGGCCAGGCTGGGGGCTTTGAGCATAACCGTCAGATGATGTTCGCCGAACAGCGCCCGCCCGGCGGAAACTTCATCCTTGGCCAGCGCCAATTCGCTCCGCAGCGAAACGGCGGAATCATTGGCCGATCGCATGCGCCTGAGCGCCAGGTCCATGCGCTCGAGCGCCGGGCCCCGGTCGACCACCGCGAAGCTCTGCGTGACATTCATTTCGAACGGCAGACGGTAAAGATCGTCGAGCATGCCGGCGTTGGTCTCCGCCGGGTAATCCTTGACCGACAGGATTGCGGCGACTTGGGATTCCTCACCGTCGACCGGCCCAAGCTCGATCGCGTCCGCACCGAAGCTCAACCGCCGACGAGCGATGGAATGCGACAGTTCGCCCACAGGCAAAAGCATCGGCGAGGTTGTTCCGTTGAGCAGCGTCGCGAAGAACTCCAGAGGCTCCGACGCCAGCCCGGCGGGCACGTCGTACGTGCTCAGCAATTGCGGTCCATATGGCTCGAGCGCCGCCAGCAGGGCTTCGCGTGCCTGATTGAGTTCGCGCACGTCGACGGCGGGGTCGCTCTTCGCCTGTGATCGTCCAAGGACCAGCTCGAGCAGGCGATCGGCGGCTCGCGCACGCCCCGCGAGCGGGCGGATCACCAGCGTCAGATAGAGGTCGTTTACATAGAGCCGGCGCTCGGCCAGGCGGCTGCGCCAGGCGGTGTCGAGGGCGGCACTGAACGGGTCGCCGAATTCGCCGGCAAGATGGGGCGAGACGGCGCGTCGCACGACATGGTGAACCAACGCAAACCGAGCCGAGGCGACCGCTTGCAGCATGGCGCCCCGGGCCGCCTTGCGCGCATCGAGCTGGGCGGCCCCGATCGTTTCGAAGGGCAAGCCGTCAAGCCGGATAACCTGCATGGCCATTCCGTCGCGAGTGACGATCGTATGCTCGTCCACCTGAGCGAGGTAGGGAAGATGGTCACCAACCGGCTTCTCACGAGCCGAAGCGCGGTCACGGGCGGTAGACATTGGCCCCCCACAAGCTGCGGTTGGCGACGCGGGGCACCCGCCTGAGACGGGTC
>JBDSBX010000237.1:0-5315 GCA_039921365.1 Sphingomicrobium sp.
GAGCAGGGCCATGGCCCGGCGGTCGAGCTCGTCGCCGAGTCGGCGCTCGGCGGCCGCCAGCAACAATCTTTTGTCGGCCAGCCGCGCCGACGGATCGACGCGAAAGTCGAAGCCGGTCAAGTGCCCGATCGGCTCGGGCCCGACGCTGACCTCGCCGTCGGCGGCGACGGTTACCGGCAAGGCGTCACCGCCGCGCGCGCCGATATCGCGGACCAGCACCGCGGTTCGGCGATCGACGAAGCGTTGCGTGAGCCGCTCGTGAAGCGCGTCCGACAGCCGGCCCTCGACCTCGATCGTCCGCTCGGCCCATTTGCGCGGCTCGGCCAGCCAGTCGGCGCGGTGGGCGATGTAGGCCCAGCTCCGCACCCCCGCGAGCCGGTCGGCGAGCGCCTCGATGTCGCCCGAAACATTGTCGAGCCGGGCGACCTCGGCCGCGAACCACTCGTGGGGGATATGACCGCCTTCGCTTATGTCGCCGAAGATGCGGCGAACCATGCGCGTATGGTGCATCGGGCCGACCTTGCGAAAATCGGGCAGGCCGCACGCCGCCCACAGCCGCCGGGCGACCGAGCCGCGCCTGTCGAGCACCGCCGGGTCCTCGGCGATCAGTTTCAAGACCGCGAGATCGACCGCCAAGGGCGCCGGGCGGAGCAGGGGATCGTCGCTGGGTGTTTCGAGGCTGGCGATCAGCGACCCGACGTCCGTGAAGTCGAGATCGGAGCTCCGCCAGTTGAGATGGTCGAGCGGCCGAAACCGGTGCTCCTCGATGGCGGTGATCTCTTCGTCGCTGAACGACGCGCCGCTGTCGCCGCCCAGCCCGAGCGTGCCGAAGCTGCCGTCGCGCTGGTGGCGCCCGGCGCGGCCGGCGATCTGGGCCATTTCGGCGATGCTCAGGCGGCGGTCGCGGCGCCCGTCGAATTTCTCCAGCCCGGCAAAGGCGACGTGGGTGACGTCCATGTTGAGGCCCATGCCGATGGCGTCGGTGGCGACCAGATAATCGACCTCGCCGCGCTGGAACATCGCCACCTGGGCGTTGCGCGTGGCCGGCGACAAAGCGCCCATCACCACCGCCGCGCCGCCGCGGAAACGGCGCAGCATTTCGGCCAGCGCGTAGACCTGCTCGGCCGAGAAAGCGACGACGGCCGAGCGCGGCGGCAGGCGCGACAGCTTGGTGGCGCCGGCATAGCGCAGGGTCGAGAAGCGCGGCCGGCTGACAATTTCAGCGTCCGGCAGCAGCTCGCGGATCATCGGTTTCAAGCTCTCGGAACCGAGGATCAGGGTCTCCTCGCGGCCGCGGGCGCGCAGCATCCGGTCGGTGAACACGTGGCCGCGCTCGGGATCGACGCCGAGCTGCGCCTCGTCAATCGCCGCAAAGGCGAAGTCGGCGGGCAGGTCGCCGCGCGGAGCTTCCTTGCCGTTGGCGACGGGCATCGATTCGGCGGTGCACAGCACATAGCGGGCATGGGGCGGGACGATGCGCTCCTCGCCAGTCAGCAGCGCGACCTGGTTGGCGCCCTTCAAAGCGACGACGCGGTCGTACACCTCGCGCGCCAGCAGCCGCAGCGGGAAGCCGATGACTCCGGACGAATGGGCGCACATCCGCTCGATCGCCAGATAGGTCTTGCCGGTGTTGGTCGGCCCCAGGATCGCCCGGACCGGAGCCTCGTCACGCCGCGCCATGCATTGAATGTGGCAGCGCGCGAGCAAAGCGCAAGGCTCGATCGAGCCCAATTTAAGAGCGTTTTAACCCCGATTGGCGATGGTGGCGGCCAAGGGGACGCTTTTGGCGCACATGCATCCATATCTGGCGGCCAAGGCGGCGGCGCTCGCACTGCTGTGCGGTGGCGTGGCGATGGCCGCGATTCCGCGCGCGACTTCAGCGGCCAGTTCGCAGGAGTGGCAGTGGCAGGCCTTGGGCATCACCCCGCAGTCGGCCGGCGCCCGCACCGGCGTGCGGCTGGTCGCGACCGAGGCCGTCGAGCCGATCGACCTCGCGCCCGACCGCCCGACCATCGAACTGGCGATGACTTATGGCGCCGGCGATTCGATGGGCGCGCTGCTCGCCCGCGCCGGCGCGGCCTATGCCGATGCCGGCAACGCCGCGGCGATGATTGCCGCCGCTGCGCCGCCGATCGCTTCGGGAACCCCGGTGGCCGTCGTGCTCGGGCGCAAGAACGGAGCCGGCCGCCCGGTCGAGCGCGTCGCGCTCCGCGCCGGGCTCGGCCTCAACCTCGAAGTCGTCCGCGGCGAAGGCGGCGCATTGCAGCTCGTCAGGCAGGCGATTGCGATCGACACTCGCCCACTGCGCGTCCGCGGCCGGGCCGGCGACGGCGTCTATTGGTCGCTGCGCTCAGCCGGCGTGTCGCCGCAGTCGGCCGCCGAATATCTCCGCGCGCTGGCCACGGAAATCGACGTTGGCAGCGAGATTGGTACCGACGACCGCTTCGACCTGATCATCGCCAGCCGCCGCGCCGCCACCGGCCAGCGCCAGACCGGGCCGCTGCTCTACGCGGGCATCGACCGCAATGGCGCGCGCGACCTACAATTGATCAAATGGGCGTCGGCCGGTGGCCAGGGCAGGTGGATTGACGCCGCCAACCTCGGCCATCCCTCGGCCGCCGCGATGCTATGGCCGGTTGCCGGCCGGATCACCTCGGGCTTCGGCTATCGCTATCACCCGATCCTGCACTTCGCGCGCTTGCACAAAGGCATCGACTTCGGCGTCTCGTGGGGCAGCCCGATTGTCGCCGCAGCGGATGGCCAGGTCGCGGCCGCGGGCTGGGCCGGCGGCTATGGCCGGCAAGTCCGCATCGCCCACGCCGGCGGCATTTCGACCAGTTACTCGCATATGAGCAGCATCGTCGCTCCGCCGGGCAGCTTCGTCCACCAGGGCCAGCTGATCGGCTATGTCGGCTCCTCCGGCCTGTCGACCGGCCCGCACCTCCACTACGAAGTCCATCTCCATGGCCAGGCGGTCAATCCGTTGAGCGTGCGCTTCGCCGGCACGACGGTTGCCGACACCGGCACGGTCAATGCCATCAAGGCGCGGCTGAAAGCGCTGCTGTCAGTGGGGATGAAGCGGGGCTGACGCCTTTACTGCTTTCGACCCATATCGGCCGTTCGATGTGCTACAAGCATCGCCTGAAAGTCCCCGCCTTCTAGACTTGATCGATGATCCGGCCGATGCGCACGAGCAGGCCGCTGGGGTCGCTCACGGCGAACTCGTAGGTTCCCCAAGGCTTGGCGTGTGGAGCGCCTTTCTCGATTATCAGGTCGCTCACCCGCGCAGCAACGGCATCGACGTCGTCGACATACAGGTAAAGCCCAAAGGGATTGTCTTCGATGTTCTTGGGCCAACCCGGGGCATCGGTCAGGTGCAGGTGCCAACCTCGTCCATCTGCCAGAATACGATAATGGCCATAGTCGCTGACCACATCGAACCCGAGCAGCTTGTAGAAAGCTTCGCTGGCATCGAGATTGCTGCTGGGGATGATCGCGACAGATCGATGGTCCACGGTCAAGTTCTCCACAATGCTGTTCATGAGCATGATCTGGCCCACATCGAGACTGGTGGCGAGCGCAAACATAGCGTGGCGGTGCCGCGACAGACAATTACCGTGAAATGTCCGGAAGAGGGCGTTGCGTCGGGTTCGCAAATGATTTGGCAGTGCTGTAGATCTCGGACATGCCCACGCCAACGCCAGCCGAGAGCCAACTGGTGTTGCAAACCCGCGCGGCGATTGTAGGCGCCTTTGTGGAGCTAGTGCTTGAGCGCCGCTATGAGGCCATACGCATCGCCGACCTCGTAACTGCCGCAAGAGTCGGCAGAGCGACGTTCTACGAACATTTCGGCGGGAAGAGCGATGTCCTGCTGACCGCGATTAAACCCGTTCTATTGGCGCTCTCGACCGCGGCGTCCGGCCGAGCAGCTCGCCTTTATGTCAGAGACATGGTCGGCCATTTGTGGGACAGACGATCGATGGCCCGGACTATCCTCGGTTCAGCAACAACTCCGATTGTACAACGCCGCTTGGCTGATATGATCCGGCTTCAGATTGATCGCGTTAATCCAACGGGCATTGCTCCGTCGATCAGAGCGACAGGGATTGCAGCGGCACAAATAGCCATGCTTCGAAGCTGGCTCTCCGGGGAGACAAGTTGCACACTTGACGAGGTCACCGACCAAATGATCGAATGCTCAAAACTCGTCGTTTGACCGTTACGCGTGGCGCTGGTCCTGTCGGTTTGCGCCGCTGAGGCGGCTTTGCCGCAGGCCGACCTTACCGCCCGTGCCCTCTCCAGCGCTTGATGGTGCGCTGGATGATGCCGGCTTCGTCGCCAGTCTGGCACCACAAGGCAGCAAAGCTGGGGTCGGAGGAAGCGGGGCGTTTCTCGGGCTCGAGATCGTCGAAACGGACGCGCAGCGGGATGGCGACGCCCTCGCCACAGACGATGCATTCGCGGTTGCGCAAGGCCGGGATGGCGTCGAGGAAACCGCGCGCGCCCTCGGGCATCGCGGCGCGCACGCACGCCTGATCGCGGTCGTTGTTGAGGCGCATGGCGATGATCGTGCCGCACTGCGACAGCACGCCTTCGGCAAGATCGGACGGGCGTTGCGTGATCAGCCCCAGGCTGACGCCATATTTGCGGCCTTCCTTGGCGATCCGCTCGAGGATCCGGCGCACGGCCTGGCCCGAGCTCAAATCATCCTTGGGGACGTAGCGGTGCGCCTCTTCGCAGACGAGGAGGATCGGCCGCTGGGCTTCGGTCCGCGACCAGATGGCATAATCGAACACCATCCGCGCCAGCACCGAAACCACGACCGACGTGATTTCGGACGGAACCCCGGAAACGTCGACGATCGAGATCGGCCGGCCATGGCTTGGCAGGCGGAACAGCTTGGCGAGCAGGCTGCCCATCGTGTCCGACACCAGCATGCCCGAGAACATGAAAGAATAGCGCGGGTCGGCGCGGATTTCGTCGAGCTTGTTCTTGAGCCGCTGGAACGGCAGCACATCGCCGGCCCGGTCGAGCTTGCCCATCTCGTTGACCAAAATCGTGTTGAGGTCGGTCAGCAGATAGGGAATCGGCGAATCCACCGTGACCTTGCCGAGCTGCTCGAGGTTCTTGCCCTTGGTCCGCGCGGCCAGCAGCAGCTTGGCGAGAATGTCGCTGTCGCGCTCGCGTTCGGCGCCCTGGGTGGTCAGCAGGACCTCGCAATGTTCCTCGAAGTTCATCAGCCAATAGGGCAGCTGGAGGTTTTCGACGTTGAACAGCTCGCCGCAGCCTTTGAACGCGGCGGAATATTCGCCATG
>JBDSBX010000238.1:0-3834 GCA_039921365.1 Sphingomicrobium sp.
ACATCGCCAGCAGCACCGCGGCCAGCACCGCGACGGTCGCAGCGACGATCAGGACCAGCCGCTGATTCTTGGGCTTCATGGGCGCTTGAGCTTGTCGGCGGCCGCCTCCGCACGGCGCATCGCGGCATAGGCCCACAGGACCAGCGCGCCAGTGGCGGCGATGGCGACGCAATAACCGGCGATAACGAACGGCCACGGGTTCATGCCGCGGCCGCCCGGCGCAGCCGCGACTCGACCTTGGCTTCAGCGAGCCCGGCGCGCATCCGCATCAGCACGACGCTTGCGAAAATGGCGGTAAAGCCGAGCATAGTCAGCGGCAAAGGCCACAGGATCGAGCGATCGATGCTGGATCCCGAAAGCCCGATGCTCTGGCCCTGGTGGAGGGTGCGCCACCACAGCACCGAATAATGGATGATTGGCAGGTTAATGGCTCCGACGAGCCCGAAGATCGCGGCCAGCCGCCCCTCGCCGCCGCGCTCCTGCTCCGCCGAGGCCAGCGCGATGTAACCGAGATAAAGGAAGAACAGGATCAGCATCGAGGTCAGCCGCCCGTCCCATTCCCACCACGTGCCCCAGGTTGGCCGGCCCCAGATCGAGCCGGTCGCCAGGCAGATGAAGGCAAAGGTTGCGCCGGCAGGGGCGATCGCTCGGCCGGCGACAGCGGCCAGCGGATGGCGCCAAACCAGCTGGCTGATCGACGCCGCGGCGATCCCGGCCCACCCGGCCATGCCAAGCCAGGCGGCGGGGACATGGGCGTAGAGAATCCGGACCGTCTCGCCCTGCAGAAAGTCGGGCGGGGTCAGGGTCAGCCCGGCAAGGATTCCCACGCTCGCCAGCAACAGCCCAATCGACAGCAGCCAGGCGGTCGCGGGCCGCGCGAATTTCAGAAACCGTGCCGGGTTAGCGAGAAAGTGCATGGCGGCGGTCGGCGTCAGCCTCGCCCGATCAGCCGCTGCGCCATAGCGTCGGCGACCGCGGCCGGGTCGGCGCCCGAACTCTCGCTCTCCGCCCAGATATGCTCGAGCCGCGTCGGAATGCCCTCGACCCGCGTCCGCACCAGGCTCTCATCGCCATCGTCGAGATATTCGGTGCAGACGTTGATGATACCGCCGGCATTGATGACGTAATCGGGGGCATAGAGGATGCCGCGGGCGTGGAGGAGCGCGCCGTCTGCGGGCGTATCGAGCTGGTTGTTGGCGCCGCCGGCAATGATCGGGACCTGCAACGCCGCGATCGAAGTTTCATCGAAAATCCCGCCCAACGCATTGGGGCTGAGGACGTCGGCTTCGAGCCCGAGGATGTCATCGGTTCCGACCACCTTGCCGCCGGTGGCGTCGGCGAGTTTCTTTGCCTTGGCGGCGTCGATGTCGGCGATCGACAATTTAGCGCCCTCGGCGGCGGCATGGAGCGCGACCCCGGTGGCGACGCTGCCGGCGCCCTGGAACGCGATGTGCAGCCCGGCGACGCTATCCTTGCCAAGCTTGTGGCGGACCGCCGCCTTTAAACCGAGGAAGACGCCGAGCGAGGTGTGCGGCCCGGGGTCGCCGCCGACTTCGCCGCCCTTGGCCGGGAGGCCGGCAACATATTGCGTCTGGCGGGCGACCTCGATCATGTCCTTGACGCTCATACCGACATCCTCGGCGGTCACGTAGCGCCCGCAAATCCCGTTGATGGCGCGGCCGAACGCGGCGAGCATCTCGGGCGACTTGGTCCCTGCCTCGTCGGCGAGGATGACGGACTTGCCGCCGCCCAGCGGCAACCCGGCCATGGCATTCTTGTAGCTCATGCCGCGCGACAGCCGCAGCGCGTCGGTGAGTGCCTCCTCGTCGTCGGCATAGTGCCAGAAGCGTGCTCCGCCCGCCGCCGGCCCAAGGTGAGTCGAATGGATGGCGATGATCGCGCACAAGCCCGATGCCGGGTCAGAGACAAAATGCAGGACTTCGTGCGCGTCATAATCTGGGAAGCGCCAGGGAGTAGACATAGAGGGGTGAATTCCAACCTTCAGACAAGCAGCCAAAATGGCGAAAAATGGGGCGATCGACGGGGCTTGAACCCGCGACCCTCGGTACCACAAACCGATGCTCTAACCAGCTGAGCTACGATCGCCACGGCGCGCCCAGGGTGGTTCCCTAAGGCGCGCGCGGTCCTTAAGGTCGGGGGTCAACGAAGGCAAGCGAAGGGGCCCAATGAACGCGACGATTCTGAAGTTCGGCTACCCCGCGACTCTGGTCCGCGAATTTGCGCATTGGCTGGTGCTGGTGCGGCCGGGGCAGGTCACGTTGGGCTCGCTGGTGCTGGCGGCGAAGAGCGACGCCACGGCATTTGGCGACCTAACCCAGGAAGCTTTTTCAGAGCTGGCTGGTGTCATTGCCGCGATCGAGACTGGCCTCAAGGCTTTGTGCGGCTACGAGCGGATCAATTATCTGATGCTGATGATGGTCGACCCACACGTCCATTGCCATGTCATCCCGCGCTATTCCGGATCGCGCGACTGGGGCGGCGTGGTGCTGACCGACCACGGCTGGCCAGGACCACCCGATCTCAAGTCAGCCGCCGACTTATCCCCGAGTCAAATCAATGCCTTGCGTGACGAGCTTCAAGAACTGCTTTAGAATTTGAGGCGAATCAGCAATGGGGGGAGCCGGTCCTGACAAACGCGAGTGTCTCCAAGGCATCGGCCGCCAGTGAATCATTGCATGACGCGCTGAATGCGGCTCGGCTAGAGCCTCACCTGATCCCGCTCCTCGACGAGATCCCGTTCAGAGCGATCCACGTCGATCCGCGGCGGCCGTTTCGCGAACCGGGCATTCCCCGCGACGAGGTCATCTTCGTGCGGTCGGGGATCCTGTGCAAATATAAGAATGACGGCAGCGGCCGTCGCCAGATCGTCGCGCTGCGCTTTCAGGGCGAAGGCATCCTGCCTCACGATGGCCTCGCCGATTATGGCATCCAGGCAATCGTTCGCTCTGAGGTTCTGGTTGCGAAAGCAGAGGATTTCGATCGCATCGTCGATGGCAGCCCCGAACTGTGCCGCTTCTTCTTGCGCCTGATCCAGCGCAACGAGCTGATCAGCTACGAATGGCTGGTCAATTGCGGGCGGCGCGATTCGACCGCCCGGGTCGCGCATTTGCTGTGCGAGACGGCCACCCGCACCGGCATCAAGGGCGAAGGCGGGCGAATGACCAACCCCTTCACCCAGCAGCAGATCGCCGACATCACCGGCCAGACTTCGGTCAACGTCAACCGCGTGTTCGCCGACCTCCAGCGCCAGGGCCTGATCGAGCGCAAGGGGCGCGAGATCCAGTTCCGGGACTGGGCCGAAATGCGCCGGCTGGCGAGTTTCCAGCCCGCTTATCTGGGGTAATTTCCGGGCGCTCCGCAGCCCCGGTCTATTTGTCATCAATTTGTCACGGGTGCGTCATTCGGGCGTAGCTTTTGGCTCCTAAATCGCGAGTCGTCGGACGGCATTGTGCCGCCCATGAGGGGACTCAGATGAACCAGAAATTCATTTACGCGGCCGGGCTGCTTGCGGCCGTGTCGCTGCCCAGCGCAGCCGACGCCCGCAGCCAGATGCGCGCCGTCGGCTCGTCCACCGTTTATCCGTTCGCCAAGGCCGTTGCCGAACGAGTCGCGCGGGCCAATCCGCGGCTCGGCACGCCGATCATCGAATCGACCGGGACCGGCGCTGGCATGAAGCTGTTTTGCGCCGGCGTCGGCGAACGCTTTCCAGACATCGAGAACGCCTCGCGCCGGATGAAGGCGTCCGAAGCCAAATTGTGCGCTTCCAATGGCGTCACCAAGGTCACCGAGATCCAGGTCGGCCTCGACGGCGTC
>JBDSBX010000239.1:0-4521 GCA_039921365.1 Sphingomicrobium sp.
AGGCGCGTTGGGAAGAGCGGCTAAAGAAGGTTGCTAAGGCTAAGCCAAGCGATGTCGAACCCGAATGAATGACGAAGAGTCGCCAGAGAGCGGCGGCTACAAGCCGGACACTTGGCCCAGAATGTTCTGCGGTTGCCTAATAGTCATTGGTGCCGCCTTCTCCCTGTTGCTGGCTTTTATGTGGTTCAGCTTTATCACGGGATAGCCCCCGTGTTTGCAAAAGGCATATACGCCAAGCGTCTGCTACCACGACCGGATCTGAGAGAAGTTCGGCGGCAGGGATTCGGACGACTTCTAAGCCCTCGTTGCGTAGCCAGGCGTCGCGAACCGCGTCGCGCGTCGGCCTATCGCCCATAGCGTGCGCGGCACCATCGATCTCGATGACGAGGTGAACCGCGGGACAATAGAAATCGGCGACGTAAGGACCGATCGGATGCTGCCGTCTGAAACGTATGCCGTTCGGGGAGCGCCGCAGCAGCTGCCACAGTAGCACTTCCGGCAAACTCATGGCGCGTCGCTGGGATCGCGCGGTTCGCATCGAGTCTGCCGTTGCCTTCATGCGTGTGGCCCCTCCACCATTTCCGTCTGCACGGAGACGGTCCCCCTCCCCATTGCTCCGCAACAGGGAGGATCACACCGAGTTGACCCTTGCGCAAGTGACAGGCACTGCACCGCCATGCCCATCCCCACCGTCGCCATCGTCGGCCGGCCGAACGTCGGCAAGTCGACCCTGTTCAACCGGCTGGTCGGCAAGAAGCAGGCGCTGGTCGACGACCGGCCGGGGGTTACCCGCGACCGGCGAGAGGGCGATGCGACTTTGCTCGGTCTCGAATTCCGCATCGTCGACACCGCCGGCTATGAGGATGAGGATGCGGAGACGCTGCCCGGGCGGATGCGCGCACAGACCGAGGCCGCGGTCCGCGACGCCGACATCGCCTTGTTCCTGATCGACGCGCGCGAAGGGCTGACCCCGCTCGACGAGGAGATTGCGCGTTGGCTGCGGACCGGCGCCACGCCGGTCATCGTCGCCGCCAACAAGGCCGAAGGGCGCGGCGGCGAAGCCGGGCGGCTCGAAGCCTTTGCGCTCGGGCTCGGCGAGCCGCTGGCGATCAGTGCCGAGCATGGTGACGGCATCGTCGACCTGTTCGAAGCGCTGCGGCCGCACATCGAAGCCTTTGACGGCGAGCCCGAGGACGAAGGCGATACAGAAGGCGGCCCGCTCAAGCTGGCGATCGTCGGCCGGCCCAACGCCGGCAAGTCGACGCTGGTCAATCGGATGCTCGGGCAAGAGCGGATGATCACCGGGCCGGAAGCTGGGATTACGCGCGATTCGATCACCGTCGAGTGGACCTGGCAGGGGCAACAGGTGCTGCTGGTCGACACCGCGGGCCTGCGCAAGAAGGCCAAGGTCGACGACAAGCTCGAGCGAATGTCGGTCGCCGACACCCGTCGCTCGATCGACCGCAGCGAAGTCGTGCTGCTGCTGCTCGACGCCACCCGCGGGCTGGAAGTGCAGGATTTGAAGATTGCCGACGCGACCGTCGAGGAAGGCCGGGTGCTGATCATCGCGGTCAACAAATGGGATATCGCCGACAACGCCTCGTCACTGTTCAACGGGATCAAGGCGGCGCTGGAGGAAGGCCTGTCGCAATTGAAGGGCGTGCCGGTGCTGACCGTCTCGGCCAAGACCGGCAAGGGCATCGACCAGATATTGAAAGCCGCGTTCGAACTTCGCGAGGCGTGGTCACGCCGCGTCGGGACCGGTGAGCTCAACCGCTGGTTCGAAACCGCGATCGAGACCAATCCGCCGCCGGCGCCCAAGGGCAAGCGCATCAAGCTGCGCTACATCACCCAGATCAAGAACCGGCCGCCGACCTTCGTCGTGTTCGGCAACCGCACCGACGAGCTGCCCGACAGCTACCGCCGCTATCTGGTCAATGCGATCCGGCGTGACCTGAAGCTTGGGCCGGTGCCGCTGCGCCTGTCGTTCCGCGGCTCGCGCAACCCGTTCGACACGGCCCCGAGCAAGCTCGACCGCGGCAAGTAACCCGGCGCCACGCCGTTCGCCGCTAAGCTTGTCTTTACCCTTTCCGGGCTAATCCTTGCGGCGTGGGACCCTGGCCGGCGCAACGTCGGCCGTAATTTGGAGCGGCTTCAACTTGAGCGAAGCAAGCAATTTCAGCGAGCCAGCGTCGAACGTCGTCGATTGGGTGCATTTCGAGAGGAGCCGCGCCGAATTGGGGCCGGGGTTCATCCGCATCCTGAGCTATTTTCGAGAGGACGGGGCCAAATCGGTCGACCAGATCGAGCAGGCGATGCACGAGGGCAATCCGGCGGCGCTGGTGATCCCGGCGCACACGCTGAAGGGCGAGGCCCGCCAGTTCGGCGCCGAGCCGCTGGCCGAAATCGCCGAGCTGATCGAGACTACCGCGCGGCTGTGCATCGAGTCTCACAGCCGCCCCGACGAGCTGGTCAAGGACGTCGTCGAGTTGCGCCGGCTGTTCCGCGAAACCATCGACTTGTTCGAGAAAGCCACTAACCCGCTCGTCACGCGAGCGGCGCAGGGCGCTTTCGGGCGCAAGGCCAGCAACCAGGATTTCGGCCGGATCTAGGCTTCGGATTTAGCGCGCCGACTTGCGGATCACCAGTTTCAGCCCCGACCAGACAGCATCGACCGCGCAGACCTTGACGTCGACCCAGTTCTGCTCGGCAAGGACGGCGGTTTCGGGCAGGATCGCCTCGCGGATCCGGTCCTCGGTGATGTCGGTGGAGACCCCCGACGCGCGCTTGGGCCGGCTCACCCAGACGAACCCGGCGGGATCGATCAGCGGTCGCAGCATGGCGAGCCGGGCCACCATTGCCTGCCAGTCGGTGACGAAGATATGCGCGGCGTCGAGGCCCGGTCCGGGCGTTGGCAGGCGGACCAGCGACGGCATGTCTATCTCGGCCAGTACGGTTGCGGGAATCGCCTCGAACCACACCCGCATGCCGTCTTTCAGCGACAGCTTTTGGGCGAGTGGGGTTCCCGAGTAACCGGCTGTCACGCAACTATTCCCCGGCCGGCTCCGACTGGAGCTGGATGTAGTTTTGAATGCCCATCGCGGCGATCAGCTCGAACTGTTGCTCGAGATGGTCGACATGGTCTTCCTCATTGGCGAGGATTTTGGCGAACAGCGCGCGGCTGGTGAAGTCGAGGACGGCTTCGCAATGGGCAATGGCGCCCTTCAATTGCTCGACCGCCTCAAGCTCGAGCTCGAGGTCGGCGCGCAGGATTTCCTCGACATTTTCGCCGATCCGCAGCCGACCGAGCGCCTGGAAATTGGGCAGGCCGTCGAGAAACAGGATGCGCTCCGCCAATTCGTCGGCGTGCTTCATCTCGTCGATCGATTCGTGGCGCTCGAACTTGGCGAGCTGGTGGACGCCCTTATTGTCGAGCAGCCGGTAATGAAGCCAATATTGGTTGACCGCCGTCAGCTCGTTGCGGAGCGCTTCGTTGAGGAGCTCGATGACCCGTTGATCGCCCTTCATTCGCGCCTCCCTGTTGAGGGCCGGCATAAACCAGCAGGCGGCGCGGGCGAAGTGCTAAATCAGGCGGCTTTTGCGGAGAGGAGGCCGAGCAGTGCCGCACGCTCTTTTGCGATCAGTTCGTCGGCGTAGGGGACGCAATGGCCGCACTGCACTTCGCAATCGATCGAGCGGTAGGCGCTGGCTGCACAGGGCGCACCGCAGCGCGCCGCTGCACGGATATCATCCTCGCGAATCGCATTGCAGACACAGACGATCATGGGAAGGATATACTGCTAATGCGACCTATTCGCAATAGATATTATGAACTGCGCGGGCGAAGCGTTCGAGCGGTAATCAGCGCGATCGGGATCCCGACTAATACAATGTGTGCGAACAATTGGGTGGCGATTGACAGCGGCTTTGGCGGCCAGGCGCCGAAGCGTAAGGGTACGACGATCAGGTTCATGACGACGTAGGTGATGATGCCGTAGGCGATGCCCGCACGGTAGGGCATTTCCAACAGATGCTGATGCCGGGGAGATTGGGCAAACACCACATAGGCCGCAACCATGATTGCCATCAGCGTGAAATGAACCAGCAGGCCAAGGATTGCCCCGCTTGTGCCCATGTCGGTCGCGGCGGGGAAGGGACCCGAAACGACGGTGCGCAACATGGCAGGGATATGGCGGCCGAAGACCAGCGTCAGGATCATCGCGAACAGGATGTCGAGCGTGCCGGCGACGAGTGTTGCGATGGTGATCGTACGTCCCATGTTTCTTTCCCCCTAATTCCCGCCGTAATTGCGAGGAACGGAGCAACGAAGCAATCAGCCCAATCAAGAAGCTGGATTGCCGCGCGTAGCCTGTCCTCGGGCTGGCGAAGCCAGACCCGGGGACTCGCAATGACGAGGAAAGAACGTAGCCAGCGCGGTTGTTACAGCCAGGTCGAAATCTGCTCGAGCGGCTTTTTGCGGGTGGCGTAGACAGGGATCGTGGCGTCCTCGGCGGGCAGGCC
>JBDSBX010000240.1:0-5126 GCA_039921365.1 Sphingomicrobium sp.
GCCTTGGTCTGCAGTCCCGCCAGGTCCGACCCCGCGCCCGGCTCCGAATATCCCTGGCACCAGCGAATTTCGCCGCGCGCGATCTGCGGCAGGTACGTCTTTTTCTGTTGTTCGCTGCCAAACTTGAGCAGCGCCGGCCCGAGCATCGAAATGCCGAAGCTGGTCAGCGGCGGCCGCGCGCCGATCGCGGACATTTCCTGCTTCAAAACCTTGGCCTCGGCCGGTGACAGCCCACCGCCGCCATAATCCGTAGGCCAGTCCGGGACGGTCCACCCGCGCGCCGCCATCGCTTCCAGCCACTGCCGCTGCGCCTCGCTTTGGAAGGTCCAGTCGCGACCGCCCCAGCAGGCGTCCTTTTCTGACCGCATCGGCACCCGCATCTCCGCCGGGCAATGCGCCTCAAGCCAGGCGCGGGTTTCGGTGCGGAAACTGTCGAGGTCGGGCATCGGCGCAGCGTGGCGAGCCGTTCGCCAAGCGTCAATGCCGCTTTGCGGGGTTGAAAGGCCCGCAAGCGCCGCCTAGCGAGCGCTTCGTGGAGGGATGCATGACCGACGTAATCGACAAGCCGACCACCAGCCCAATTTCGACCCGCCGCCACGGCGACGTACTGATCATCACGTCCAACAATCCCCCCGTCAACGCGCTCGGCGCGGCGGTCCGCCAGGGGCTGGTTGCGGCGATCGAGGAAGCCGAGGCCGACGACACGGTCAAAGCCGTGGTCATCGCCTGCGAAGGCCAGACGTTTTTCGCCGGCGCCGATGTTTCGGAGTTCGGCACACCCAAGGCGTTCGAGCAGCCGATGCTGCCGCAAGTCGTCGACCGCATCGAAAATTGCTCGAAGCCAGTGGTCGCGGCGATTCACGGCACGGCGCTCGGTGGCGGGCTCGAGGTCGCGCTCGGTTGTCATTATCGGGTGGCGGTCGCTTCCGCCAAGCTCGGCGTTCCCGAGGTCAAGCTTGGCCTTCTGCCCGGAGCGGGCGGAACGCAGCGGCTGCCACGAGTAGCAGGGGTTGGCCGCGCGCTGGAGATGTGTGCGACCGGCGCGCCAATCGGGGCGAAGGAAGCGTATGACTGCGGGCTGGTCGATCGCCTGATCGAGGGCGAGCTGGTGCCGCACGCGGTCGGTTATGCCGAGGAGGTGCGCGACGTGCGGCCGATGCCCATATCTTCGCAGAGGCAGGACAAGGTCGACGGTGTCGACCCGTCCGTGTTCGATGAGTTCGTCAAGGCCAATGGCCGCAAGCTGCGCGGGTTCGAGGCGCCGGCGAAGAATATCGAGGCGGTCCGCATCGCCACTCAAAAGCCGTTTGCCGAGGGCGTGCTCGACGAGCGCAAATTGTTCATGGAATTGATGAGCGGGACGCAAGCGCGCGCCCAGCAATATTTCTTCTTCGCCGAACGCAAGGCGGCCAAGATCGACGGCCTGCAGGAGGGCACGACAGCCCGCGACATCAAGCGCGTCGGCGTGATCGGTGCCGGCACCATGGGCGGCGGCATCTCGATGAATTTTCTCAGCGCCGGCATTCCGGTGACCATCGTCGAGATGAGCCAGGAGGCCCTCGACCGCGGCACCGGCGTGTTGCGCAAGAATTACGAAGCGACCGCCGCCAAGGGCAAATTAACCGCCGAGCAAGTCGAAAAAGCCACTGGCCTGCTCAATCCGACGCTCGATTTCAGCGCGCTTGCCGACTGCGATTTGATCATCGAGGCGGTCTATGAGGACATGGCCGTCAAAAAGGAGATTTTCGGGCGGCTCGAAACCATCGCCAAGCCCGGGGCGATCCTCGCCTCCAATACCTCTTACCTCAACGTCGACGAGATCGCCGCGAGTACATCGCGGCCGCAGGATGTGCTCGGCATGCACTTCTTCTCGCCAGCCAACATCATGAAATTGCTCGAGATTGTTTGCGGCGCCAAGACCGCGCCCGACGCCCTGATGACCGCGATGGCCATAGCCAAGCGCATTCGCAAAGTCGCGGTGGTCGCCGGCGTTTGCCACGGCTTCATCGGCAACCGCATGCTGATGCCGCGCCAGGTCGAAGCGACGAAATTGCTCCTCGAAGGCGCGTCGCCAGAACAGATCGACCGAGTCCATGTCGAGTTCGGCATGCCGATGGGCCCGTTCCAGATGGCCGACCTCGCCGGCGTCGACATTGGCTGGCACCGCGACGTTGCCCGCATCGAGAACATCCGCGACGCCTTGTGCAGTATCGACCGCTGGGGCCAGAAGAAGGGCGCCGGCTTCTACGATTATGACGACAAGCGCCGCCCGTCGCCGTCGCCCGTCGTGCAACAGATCATCGAGGATTTCGCGACCAAGGAAGGCGTCGAGCGACGCGAGATTTCCGACCAGGAGATTATCGAGCGGACGCTCTACACGATAGTCAACGAGGGCGCGAAGATCCTCGAGGAAGGCATGGCCCAGCGCGCCTCCGACGTGGACGTCGTCTGGGTCTATGGCTACGGCTGGCCGGTCTATCGCGGCGGTCCGATGTTCTGGGCCGATACCGAAGGGCTGGGCAAAATCGTCGAGGGCCTGAAGCGGCAGGAAGCGCGGATGGGCGAGGACTTCAGTTTCTCGAAGCTGCTCCTCGACAAGGCCGATAAGGGCGAGAAGTTTACCCGCTAGAGCGGATTTTCCGATCGTCCGGCAGCAAACTCAGCATGGCGAGCGCCACCGCCGCCGCGCCGGCGCCGGCGAGGAAGGTCGCGTGGGCGCCCTCGCGGTCCCATAGCAGCCCGGCGCCAAGGCTGGCGAGCAGGGTCGCGATGCCGCTGGCGAAATAGAAAGCGCCGAAGCTCGTCGCGCGCAGGTGCGCCGGGGCGCTGTCGGCGATCAGCCGCGCGAAAATGCCCTGGGTCAGCGCCATGTGCGCGCCCCACAAGGCGACGCCGATCCCCAGGCCAACAAGGCCGATGGACCGGGCCAGGATCAAGTCGGCGACGATCAGCAGTGCCATCCCGGCCATCAGGATCGCCTTGGGGCTCTTGCCGTCGCTGAGCGCTCCAGCCGGGTAGGCGAGCGCGAAAAAAGCGAGGTTGAACACGACCAGCACCAGCGGCGACAGGGTCGCCGACAGCCCGACATCGAAACCCCGCAGGATCAGGAAGCTTTCGGAAAATCGGGCGAGCGTGAACAGGAAGCCGACCGCGATCAGCCGGCGGGTCGGCCGGTTGAGCTCGCGGAAGCCGGCGAAAAAGGGCGCGCGCGGCGATTGTTCGGCGTGCGGGACCTGCTTCTCCTTGAGCGCCAGCCAAGCGAGCAGGAAGCACAGTGCCGCCGGGATCACCGCGATCCAGAAGACGCTGCGGATGTTGCCGACGAACAGGATCATCAGCCCGACCGCGGCGATTGGCGCGATCATTGCCCCGACCGTATCGAGCGACTGGCGCAGGCCGAACGCCCGGCCGCGGATTTCCGGCGGCGTCTCATCGGCGATCATGCCGTCGCGCGGCGCCCCGCGAATGCCCTTGCCAAGCCGGTCGGCGAACCGCGCGCCCATCACTTCCACCGCGCCATTGGCGAGCGGAAACAGCGGTTTTGACAGCGCCGCCAAGCCATAGCCGGCGAGGATCCACGGCTTGCGCCGCCGGCTGCGGTCGCTGAACCGGCCCGAAGCGAGCTTGGCGAACGATGCGGTGGCCTCGGCAATCCCGTCGATCGCCCCGAGCGCCGCCACCGGCAAGCCCAGCGTGACGGTAATGAACAATGGCAGTAGCGCGTGATAAATCTCGCTCGACAGGTCCATCAGCAGGCTGACGAAGCCGAGGATCCAGACGTTGCGGGGCAGGCGAGGCGGGGCGCGCAGTTCACTCACGTCTCGAACATTGCATCGCCGCGAACATTTGTTAAGCTGCAATCATGTTCGGGGGATCATCGCCGGCGGCGCTTGCGTCACGCTTCACCGCAATTGCGCAAAATTACATCGCCGACGGTCCCGCCGAGCGGGCCGACCGCGCCCGCCGCAAGCTGCTCTCGGCAATCGGCAAGAATGAACCGGCAACGCTCAAGCAGGTCGCCGCCGTGGTTCGCCGCGGCGCGCCGGCCGTCAGCCGGTCGATCGAGAGCCTGGTCAAGGCCGGCCTGGTCGATCGCGCGCCCGACCCGGACAACCGCCGCCGCCTGGCAATGCGGCTCAGCGAAGCCGGCCGCCGCGAACTCGACAACCGCCCAAGCACCGGCAGCGCGCTCGAGGGCCAGCTCAGCCGCCTTGCCCACAGCGAGCTTCGGGCGATCGAACGCGCGCTCGAAATCCTCGAGCGCTAGCCGCCGCCCCATTCGCTTCTCGCTGCGCCCATGTTGCGTTGCAACAATGGCGGCTTTCGGCTAGGGCGGCGCCACCTCCTTTCCCGAGATTGAACATGAAACTTCGCAACGTGGCGATCATCGCCCACGTCGACCATGGCAAGACCACGCTGGTCGATCAGCTGTTCCGCCAGTCCGGCACCTTCCGTGACAATCAGCGCGTCGAGGAGCGGGCGATGGATTCGACCGACCTCGAGAAAGAGCGCGGCATCACCATCCTCGCCAAATGCACCTCGGTCGACTGGCCGGGTCCTGACGGCACCTCGACCCACATCAACATCGTCGACACCCCGGGTCACGCCGATTTCGGCGCCGAGGTCGAGCGCATCCTGTCGATGGTCGACGGCGTCATCCTGCTGGTCGACGCCGCCGAAGGGCCGATGCCGCAAACCAAGTTCGTCACCGGCAAGGCGCTCGCGCTCGGCCTCCGGCCGATCGTCGTCGTCAACAAGATCGACCGTCCCGACGCTCGCCCCGCCGAAGTCCTCGACGAAATCTTTGAGCTGTTCCTCAACCTGGACGCCAGTGACGAGCAGCTCGATTTCCCGACGCTCTACGCCAGTGGCCGCGCCGGTTATGCCGGGTTGACCGACGATGTCCGCTCGGGCGACCTCGCGCCTTTGTTCAACGCGATCGTCGCCAACGTCCCCGCACCGCGGGTCGACGCCGGCCCGTTCAAGATGCTCGCCACCCTACTCGACCGAGACAATTTCGTCGGCCGCGTGCTGACCGGCCGCATCGCCAGCGGTAAATTGACGATCAACATGCCGATCCGCGCCATCGACGGCGACGGCAAGGTCGTCGAGGAAGGCCGCGCGAC
>JBDSBX010000241.1:0-5712 GCA_039921365.1 Sphingomicrobium sp.
AATCGCCCCTGGTCGTTGGCATCCCAATAGCGCTCGCCATCGCTGCGGCTGGCATCGCGCGTCACGTAACGGACGCCGGCCTGAATCTTCGGCAACCACTCGAGACCCGAATCATATTCACCGTCGAGCCGGGCCTGCCAGTCGTCACCTTTGGCGACCAGATAGCGCTCGAAGAAACCGCGATAATTGTAAAGTGCGGGGTTGGAAAAATCCAGGCCGTTGGTGGTGAACGTCGGCCCGTTTCCGCCCGGCCGCCCGGTAAAGAAGTCGACCGAATAATTATTGGTGTTGATGTAGAAATCGACGCTTTCGGCGCGGAGCTTGAACGTGCTGTCGGTTCGCGCCAGGTCGCCGGTGATGACCAGAGGCCCGGCGTCAAAGCGCCCGCCGACCGCGAATTGATAAGTGTCCGTGCGACGCTTGGTCGCGCCCTGGAAGCCGTCGGCTGAGCTGCGTCCGCAGCACGAACGCGGCCCGGTCACCGTGCCGCTGATAATGTTGTTCGTGCCTTCGTCGAACACGATGTTGCTATAGGACGCGCCGCCCCACAATGGTTGCGACCACAAGCGGTCGGTGTTTTCCTCGCGATAGCCCTGCCACAGCCCCTCGGCGTAAAGCTCGAGATCTCCATTCGGGCGCCATTGCAGCGCACCATTGATGGACGGCCGCCAGCGATCGGCTTCGTCGTAGCGAATTTCGGGCCAGTCGGGCGAGCGGCCGCCGGCCAGGTCGGCGATGAAGAAGCCGTGGCGGCGGATCGAATCCTGATAGTGCAGGCGCGTGTAGGAGAAGTTGATCAGCGCCCCGAACTCGCCTTCGCCGGCATCCCAGCGGTTGCTGACCAGGAACTGCGCATTAGGCTTCAGGTCGCGCGACTGCTTGGGGTAGTTGGCCCACACCGATCCGGCGACTTCCAGACCACCAAAGTCGAACGGCCGGCGTGACCGAACGTTGATCAGGCCGGCAAGACCAGGTTCGACTAGATTGGCGGTGGAGGTCTTGAACGCCTCGACCGCCGAGATTGCGCCCGCCGGGAAATCCTGCAGTGCAACCGACCGAGTTTCCGCGGTAAAAATCTCGCGGCCGTTATAGGTGGTCGTATAAAAGCTCCGGTCGAGGCCGCGCAGCAACACGCGGCTGGCTTCGCCGCCGTTGCGCTCGACCTGCACGCCAGGGATGCGCGCGGCGGTGTCCGACACAGTGATGTCGGGCAACTTGCCAATGTCTTCGGCGACGATGGCATCGACGATCTGGACGCTGTTGCGCTTGATGTTCTTCGCCGACTGCAGACTCTTGCGGAGGCCGGTGACGACGATCGTGCTGTCGTCCGTCGCGTCGTCGGTAGTGGGCGCCGGGTCGGCGGGATTGGTCTGCGCGACCGCGTTCGGATCGGGTTGCGCGGCGGCATCGGTTTGGGCTGCTGCGGGTGTCGCCGCAAGCGCCATCGCTAATGCCGTCGTGGACCACAGGATGAATGAATTGCGCCGCATGAACGGATCCCCCAAAACTAATCAGCCTGCCTACCGAGCTCGGCCCCCGAAGGTGTAATACTCGCGTCATGTCCCCACACAAGCGCTTTATCCATAAGGGTTTTACGCGGGCACAACTTGTTGCAGCAAAGTCTCACCGGTCAATCAACTTCAGAGAGCAGGACATTGACCCGATGCTCGGCATCGGCAAGCGCTCGGGCGACCGATTTTTGCCCCGTAAACGCCGCTGCCATTTCCTCTCCAACCAGCCCTTCGATGGCCGACTGGCGCCGCACATAACTCGGCAGCGGACGGCCGATCGACGCCAGCGGGGCGATGTCCTGGCGCTCGGGCAAGGCGTTGAATTTCGGGCTGTCGAGAACCTGTGTGAAGGCCGGCAAATGCCCGGTCCGCGCCCAGTCGAAATTGTGCGCCGCCACGAAGCGGAAGAAGCGCCCGATCGCGTCGCGCTGCGCCGGGCTGCGCTTCCGTGCCGGAACCACCCAGCTATGGCCGCTGACATATTCGAGCCGCTCGCCCCACAGCCGCGGATAGGGGAACACCGCATAGCTATTATGGAGCGGGCGCCCGGGCGTGTTCGCCTCTTTCTCGAATGACCCGATCATCCATGTCCCGGTCGGATAGATACCGCCTTCGCCGCTGACGAACGCGGCAATGGCCGCGGGCGTGTCCATGTTGAGGGTTCCCGCGCGCTCGACATTGATCCGTCGGAAGAATTCGGCAACTCGGACTCCGTCCGGCGTCGTCAATTTGATGTGCTCGGGATCGGGGAACAGCACCGCGCCTTGCGCCATCATGTAGGTATAAAGATTGCGCGCCGCGCCGGCCGGATCGCCGACCAGGCTCTGGATCAGATAGGGCTTGCCGGTGCGCGCCGTGAACTGCTTCGCCTGGGCGAGCAGTTCTTCGGGCGAATTGGGCAGCACCGGCTTGCCGCCGCGCATCAGCCCGGCCTTGGCGAACAGCGCGGTATTGATGTGGTACAAGCCGCCATGGGTGTCCCACGGCAGGCCGTAGACATGCTTGCCGATGGTCACTCCGAACCGGCTCGCCTCGGTAAAGCTGGCGGGGTCGATTCCGGCGGCCTGCAAATAGGGCTCGACCGGGTCGAGCAACCCCTTGGCCGCATAGTCCGAAATAACGCCTTCGTGCATCGTCACCAGGTCGGGCGGATCTCGCGCCGCCATCTGCGCGGTCAGTTGCGGGTAGCCGGGCCAGGCGACGACGTTGACGTCGATGCGGACGTCGGGGTTCTCGCCATTGAAGCGATTGATCAGCGCGGTCATGATGCCGCACTCGCCCTCGGCCTTGGCGACGTCGATGCTGGTGCCATATTCGGCGCTGCACTCGCCGAAGAAGCGCTGCAGGTAAATGTGGGTCTTGCCGTCGTCCGGCGCGCAACTGCCAAGCGCCAGCGCGACCAGCACTGCAGCCAGCAAGCGCCTCATCGCATGGCGGTCCCGGCCATCGCCCGAACGATCTGTTTCTGGAAGACAATATAGACCAGGAAGATCGGGATCGAAGCGAACACCGCCTGGGCCATCAGATAGCCAAGCCCGCTGGTTTGCGCGTAGTTCATCTGCGCTGCCGCCAGCCCGACGGTCAGCGTGTACATGTCGCTGTGCGTCGCCGAAATCAGCGGCCACCAATAATCGTTCCAGGTGCCGAGGAAGGTAAACACCGCGAGCGTCGATTGCGCCGGGATAGTCAGCGGCAGGATGACCTTGCGAAAGATGGTGAACCGCGACGCGCCGTCGAGCATCGCCGCCTCGTCGAGCTCGCGCGGAATGCCGCGCATGTACGTGGTCATGAAAAATACGCTGAACGGCGCAATCAGCCCGGGCATAATCAGGCCCGGATAGCTGTTGTGAAGACGCAGCCAGGCGAACAATTGATGCTGCGGCAGGATGATCGCCTGGCTGGGCACCGCGAGCCCCAGCAAGACGATCACGAACAGCGTCCGCCGGAACGGGAATTCCAGGCGAGCGAATCCGTAGCCCGCAAGGCTCGACAGAATTAGCACACCAGCGGTCGTGCCAAGCGCGACGATGGCGCTGTTGAGCAGCCAGCGAAGGGTCGAATTGTTGCCCAAAATCGCCGCATAATTCTCGAAGGTGTAAGGCGCCTGCAATGCCGCGCTGCTGTGCCCGACCAGTTCGACATTGCTCTTGAGCGACAGCAGCACCGTCCAGACGATCGGCGCGACCATGATCAGCACGCCGATCAGCAGCGCCGTCCAGCCGGCGACGCCCAACCCGCCGCGCTGCGGACTAGCGGGCACCAGCAGCTCCCGTGGCTCGGCCGGTCGCCCAATATTGGGCGAAGGTGACGGCCAGAATGATCAGGAACAGCACTTCGGCGGCGGCGCTGGCGTAACCCAGCTCCCATCGGCCGAACGCGGTTTCGAACAGGAACAGGACGGTGGTGCGCGATGCCCCGCTCGGCCCACCGGCGGTCAGCAGCTGCGACTGGCCGAACAACTGCAGTTGCGCCGCGGTTTGCAGCATGACGACGAGAATGACGGTCCGGGTCAGCGACGGCAGCGTGATCCTCCAGAACGTCGTCCAGCGATTCGCTCCGTCGAGCGCGGCGGCTTCGTACATGTCTTCGGGAATTTGCTGGAGGCCGGCGAGGAACAGCAGCATCGGCAGGCCGACCGACCACCAGATGGTCGTCAGCGCAATCGCCGGCAGCACCAGGTGCGGCGCGCTCAAGAACGCCAGCGGCTCCCAGCCCAGCGCCTTCCATAATTCGCCGAGCAACCCCGCGTCGGGCGCCAGCACGAAGCGCCAGATCAGTGTGACGATGGTCACCGACAGCACCGCCGATGAAAAGAAAATCCCGCGTAGGATCGCCGCGCCCTTGCCGGCGCGATTGAGGGCCAGCGCGAGCAGCAGCGAAATGACCGTCAACACCGGCACAATCATCAAGGTGACCTTGAATGTGTTGAGCAGCGACGTTCCGAACACGGGGTCACCGACCAGCCGGATGTAATTACCAAGGCCGACGAAATGGCCGTCGCCGAACAGGTCGACCTGGTTGAGGCTGAGCCACATCCCGCGCAGCAGTGGGAAGATCAGGATCAGCGAGTAAAGCGCCAGGAACGGCGCGACGAACAACAGTCCGCGCCAATCCCTGGCGTCGGTCATGGCTCTCGCCGATGATGACCGGCGCCGTCGGCGGCGAAGATGTGCGCCCCCGAACCGTCGATCGACAGGCCGATGTCATCGCCAATCTTGACTTTGCTTTTGCCGACATCCTCGGCGGTGATCGCCTGGCCATCCCCCAGCCGCGCATAGACCAGCGTCCGCTCGCCGAGGCGCTCGACCAGCTCGACCTTGGCCTTGATCGACGCTTTGGCGCCGTCGGCGACATGCACCGCCTCGGGCCGGACGCCGAGCCGCAATGCGCCGCCATCCAGGCCGGCGCGGGCGACGCGGGTTTCGATCAGCGATCCATCGCCGAGCTTCAGCGTCGCATCCTCAGCCCCGCCGTCGACCAACTCGGCCGGCAGCAGCGACATCGCCGGAGATCCAACGAACTGGGCGACAAACACATTGGCTGGCTTGCTGTAGATTTCCATCGGCGGTCCGACCTGCTGGATGGTGCGCTCGTTCATCACCACGATGCGGTCGGCCAGCGTCATCGCCTCGGCCTGGTCGTGAGTGACCATGATCACCGCTGCGTCGACCTTTTGCTTGAGCTGGGCGAGCTCGACCCGGGTGCGCAGACGCAACGCCGCATCGAGGTTGGACAAGGGCTCGTCGAGCAGGAACAATTTGGGTTGCTTAACGATCGCCCGGCCGATCGCCACCCGCTGGCGCTGGCCGCCGGACAATTGCCCCGGCTTGCGGTCGAGCAATTGATCCATCTCCAGCACTCGCGCGGCATCGCCGATACGGCTCTCGATCTCGTCGGCGGGGACGCGCGCGTTGCGAAGTCCGAATGCCATATTCTCGCGCACGCTCATGTGCGGGTAGAGCGCATAATGCTGGAAAACCATCGCCACCTCTCGCTCGCCCGGCGGCAGCGAATCTATTCGGCGGCCTTCAAGCCAGACTTCACCGGCGTCGGCAGTCTCAAGCCCGGCGATGATCCGAAGCAGCGTCGACTTTCCCGAGCCGGAAGGTCCGAGGAAAGCGACGAACTCGCGCGCCTCGAGGGTGAGCGAGATGTCGTCGAGCACGGGCGTCGCGCCAAAGTATTTCCGGACCCCGTTCAG
>JBDSBX010000242.1:0-7501 GCA_039921365.1 Sphingomicrobium sp.
GAGCGTTGTCATCGGCGCCTTCTTCATCATCGACGGCGTCTATTTCGCCTCGAATATCACCAAGATTCCCGACGGCGGCTGGTTTCCACTGGTCGTCGCCGCGGTCAGCTTCACCGTGCTGACCACCTGGGCGACGGGCCGGCGCCTGCTGCGCAAAAGCCTGGAGGAAAGCTCGGTCCCGCTTGAGGTGTTCGTCAAGTCGGCAAAGTCCGCCTTTCGCGCCCGCGGCACGGCCGTGTTCATGTCATCTTCGGCGGACGGAGTACCCTCCGCGCTGCTGCATAATCTCAAGCACAACCAGGTCGTTCACGAGCGGGTGGTCCTCCTCACCGTCAAGATCGAAGGCGTCCCCCACATCGACGCGGAAAACCGGACGGAAACGGTCGATGTCGGCAGCGGCTTCTATCGCGTGATCCTCCATTACGGGTTCATGGAGGAGGTCGACATCCCGAGCGAACTGATGCGCGTCGAGGACGCCGGCGGGCCATTCAACATGATGGCGACCAGCTTCTTCCTCGGGCGCCAGAAGCTCATCGCCACAAAGGAAAAGCCGGGCATGGCGCTGTGGCGCGAGAAACTGTTCGCGGCGATGCTCAAGGGTTCCGAAAGCGCGATGGAATTCTTCCGGCTGCCGACCAATCGCGTCATCGAGCTGGGCAGCCAGATGCAGATCTGAGGCGCGCCCTATTCGTTCTCGGTTGCGCCTTGCTGACCGCCACCGCGGCGCAAGCGCAAGACGCGCCGATCTGCACCGACCGGCCGGCCAGGGCCAACGCCGTTTGCACGGTGCCGGCGGGCAAGTGGCAGCTGGAGACTGCGGCCGTCGATTGGCTGACCCTGAAGCAAGGCAATAGCAAAACCGACACGCTGCTGTTGGGTGGGTCGCTGGCGAAGTTTGGGCTCACCGCCTCATCCGACCTGCAAGTGGCGTTCACGCCACTCATGCGGGTCAGCACGGACGACAGCCATATTTCCGGTTTCGGCGACGTGACGGTGCGCTTCAAGCAACGGCTGACCGGTGCGCATTCCGCGGTGCAGGTCGCGGTGATCCCATTCGTGAAATTGCCCACCGCGAAGCGCGGCATTGGCAATCGCAAGATCGAGGGCGGGCTGGCGCTGCCGATTAGCTTCGCACTCGCCGGGCCGGTGACGGCGACCCTTGGCCCCGAGGCGGATGTGCTCGCCGATGGCGACGGTCATGGCCGCCACGTCGCGATAGTCCAGCTGGTCAATCTGTCGGCCCCCGTTGCGCCGCGGCTGACATTGATCGGTGAGCTTTGGGCCAATTGGAACTTGGATCCCGACGGGACGGTGCGCCAGGCATCAGCGGACGTCGCGGCGGCTTATGCCGCGAGCGACACCGTGCAACTTGATGTCGGCGCCAATCTCGGGCTCACGCGGAATACGCCAGACGTGGAACTAAATGCGGGTATTTCGACGCGGTTCTAACCACTGCATTCTACGCATTAGCCGAAATTGCCCCGCCCTTTGCTCCAACAATCATTCGGCCGATTGCGCGGCCTTGGGGACCCAGATGTCAAACGAATCCTCCCATTGCGCCTGGTCGTCGGAAGCCTTTTCCTGAACCTTGCCGCCATGGTTCGGCCAGCGCGCATAAACCTCGCGCTGCGGATCGAACACGACCGTGTTGCCGCCCCGTCGCGAAACTTCCTTGTAGCGCGTCTCTTCGCTGGCGCTGGCATAGACCCATTCGCCGTCGACCTTGGCGAAGGTCGCCCCGACCGCTTTATATTCGAGCGGCAATGACTGCGCGGTGTCTACCACTTCGATATCCGCCGCGGCGGCGGGTTCGGCGGGCTCTGCCGTCTCGACTTTTTCAGGCTGTTTCGCGTGCGGCCAGACCGCGACCAACCCAGTCACCGCGACGATCAGCCCGGTGATGCCGCCCAGCCAGGCCGTGACGTTGCTAAAGGCTTTCGGGCGGTCGCTGGCGCCCTCGCTGCGTTCCTTGTCCATTGCCGCCCCCGCGTGATGCTCACTGGCGCGAGGATATGACACGAAATTTGCGGTTCAGCCACTCGCTGTCAACCGCCCCTCCGGTCATTCCGGCGGTATCACCCAAACCGGCTGCGAAATTTTTACCAGCAGCCCGACGGGGCTGGATCGCGCGCCTGACTGGGGCGTTAAGCGGAAATTGACAGCGGTGTAAGCAAAGTAACAGCTGTAACCCCCCGCGAATCGAGGCGCCTGATGATGTTCCGCCATGCCATTGCCATCGAACGGACGGACATCGACGCGATGGGTCATGTGAACAACAGCGTCTACCTCAAATGGGTGCAGGACGCGGTCGTCGATTATTGGCAGAGTGTCGGCCCGCCGGACGCGGTCGCCAGCCATTTGTGGGTCGCGCTCAAGCACGAGATTTCCTACCGCAAGCCGACCTTCCTGCAGGACTCGATTGTCGCCGAGGTCATTGCCAACAAGGTCGAGGGCGCCCGCGCCTATTTCACCACCGTGTTCAAGCGCGGCCAGGACGTCCTGAGCGAGGTCGAAAGTTGCTGGTGCTGCCTGGACGCCGCCAGCCTGCGCCCGGTCCGCCTTGCTCGCGACGTCGTATCGCGCTTCATCCCCGCCGAAGGCTAAGCCGCCGCCGCTTTCCTGGCGTCCCAGCCGGCGACCAACGCCCTTGCGGCGTCGACATCGGGCGGGAAGTCGACCTCGCCCCATTCCTCGCCCTGGATATCGAGCGTTGCTACTTCGCCGTGCTGGGCCAAATGGTGGATCACTCGCAAATACCAGATGGTCGTGCCCTCGGCGGTCCGCATCGCTTGCTCGATCGCAGCTCGAAATCGCTCGGCGCCGCCCGCGCGGAACGCCAGCAGGCCGATCGATTCGCCATTGACCCCGTCGCTGATCCTCTTGCCGATCGCCCGCAGCCGGCCGGCACCATCGGTGATCACCTTCATGTCGTCGTCGTCATAACCGTCCTTGCGGTCGATGGTGACGCAAATGCCGGGCTGCCGGTTCGCAACCACCCGCGCCATCAGCCCGTCCGACACCAGCGTATCGCCGTTCCACACCAGGCACTCGCCGGCCAGCTCCTCGCGGGCCATGAACAGCGATCCGGTGTTGTCGGCGACTTTGTAGAACGGGTTGAACACCGTCCGCACCTCGGGCCCGCCGGTCCGCGCCGCGATCGCCGCTTCGATCTGGTCGTCGCGAAATCCGGTGACGACCACCACCTGATCGACGCCATTGGCAGTCAGCGTGTCGAGTTGGCAATCCAGCAACGTCCGCCCGCCAAAGTCGACCAGGCATTTGGGCCGGTCGTCGACCAAATGGCCGAGGCGCGATCCCTGGCCGGCAGAAAGAATGATGGCTTTCATGTCGCTGCGGCCCTTGGCTTTCAAATGCGGCGGCGATTGGGCATGATCGCGCGATGAAGAAGATCGAAGCGATCATCAAGCCGTTCAAGCTCGACGACGTCAAGGACGCGCTCCACGACGTCGGCGTCAGCGGCATCACCGTCACCGAGGTCAAGGGGTTCGGCCGCCAGAAAGGCCACACCGAACTCTACCGCGGCGCCGAATATGTCATCGACTTCCTGCCCAAGGTGAAGATCGAGGTGGTGGTCGAGGATTCGCTCGCCGACAATGTCGTCGAAGCGATCGCCAACGCCGCCCGCACCGGCCGCATCGGCGACGGCAAGATCTTCGTCAGTCCCATCGAACAAGCCATCCGCATCCGCACCGGCGACACCGGCGCCGACGCGATCTGACGGTTCCCCCAAACCGTCACCCCGGACTTGATCCGGGGTCTGCTTGATACTTTGCGCTCAGCAAAAAGTCGGATCCCGGCTCAAGGCCGGGATGACGAGAGAAACGGCCACCGCTAAAGACCACCGCAATGGACACCGCCACCCAGCCCAAGGACGAGCGCCTCGCGTCGATGGCACCCGACGAGTTGCGGACCGCGATGCGCACGCTCGGCTACCGCACCCAGAACGACCTCGCCCACGCGATCGGCGTCAGCCGCTCGGCAGTCAGCCTGTGGCTCGAGGGCAAAGTCGGCGTCCCCCGGCCGGTCGCCATGCTGCTCAGAATGCTCGTCGCCGCCCAGCGCCGGTCGTTCTGACGGCTCGCTCCTCACCCCGGTCGTAATCCGGGGGCCTGAACTAATTCCTTGAAGCCCAACTGGCATCGGCGCACGACTGCGGCTGGGGGAGCAGATGGCGCGCGTTTTTCTAAGCTACGCCCGCGAGAATGCCGGCGAGGCTCAGCATCTTGCGGAGGCGATCGGCGCCGCCGGCCACCACGTGTGGTGGGACCGCCATGTCCATGGCGGCCTGCGCTTCGCCGACGAGATCGACCGCGCATTGAAAGACGCCGAGGTTGTCGTCGTTCTGTGGTCGCAAGATGCGATCGGCTCGGCCTGGGTGCAGGACGAAGCCGTCGAAGGCCGCGACAGCGGGCGCCTGGTCCCAGTCTCCCTGGACTCAACCAAGCCGCCGCTCGGGTTTCGCCAGTATCAGACGCTCGATCTCTCCGGCGACCTTTCCGGCGGCGAATCCACTTCACTGGACGAGCTGCTGCACGCAATCGCCAGCACCGCCCGGGAAGAATCCGTCCGCCGCCGGCGCCAAGACCGACCCGAAAGCCGAGCAGCCGCGGCAATATTCGATTTGTGTCCTCCCGTTCGCCAACATGAGCGGTGAATTCGAGCAGGAATATTTCAGCGACGGGATCAGCGAGGATATCATCACCGATCTCACCAAGATTTCGGCGCTTTCGGTCGTCGCGCGCAACACCGCATTCACGTTCAAGTACAAGCCGGTGCGGGTCACCGACGTCGCCCGCGAATTGAACGTCTCCCATGTGCTCGAAGGCAGCGTGCGCAAGTCGGGCGGCCGGGTCCGCATCACCGCCCAGCTGATCGACGGCGCGGCCGGAGACCACATCTGGGCCGAGCGCTACGATCGCGACCTTACCGATATCTTCGCCATCCAGGACGAAATTTCGGCGGCGATCGTCGACGCGCTAAAATTGAAGCTGCTGCCCCAGGAGAAGAAAGCAATCGAGCAGCGCGGAACCACCAACCCGGAAGCCTACGACCTCTATTTGATGGCCCGCGAATATTGGGTGAGCGGCAATTACGGCGACGCTCGCCGCGACCAGACGATCCTGCGGCTGTGCCAAAGTGCGGTCGAAATCGACCCGGACTATGCCGCGGCATGGGCGCTGATGGCTCTCATGCAGGCGGACATTCGCTACCGTGGAACGGACCTTGACGACGATGGCATGGCGGCGGCCGAGAAAGCGCTTCAACTCAAGCCGAGCCTGGCCGAGCCGCATTGCGTCCGAGCCAGGTATTTCGCGCAGCACGGCCGGCACGAGGAAGCCAGTGCTGAAATCGCCGTCGCGGTAGGGCTGGACCCCGATTCCTGGGAAGTGAACAAGGAAGCGGCCTTTGTGATGTTCCGGCAGGGGCGAATTGCGGAAGCCGCGCCCTACTTCCAGAGGGCGGTCGACCTGGTCGAGACCGACTGCCGCAGCGGCGGCATGCTACTGACCTGCTATCGCGGTTTGGGGAATGTCGACGCCGCCGAGCAGACAGCAAAAATCCTGCTTGAACGGACCGAACGGGCGGTCGCCCAGGATAAGAGCAACGCCGCCGCGCTTGCCCTCGGCGCCGGCGCTTTGGCCGAGCTGGGCGAGACGGACCGAGCGCGGGAATGGATCCGCCGGGCCGTGCTGATCGATCCCGACAACGTCATCATGCGCTATAATCTGGCCTGCTGTTACGCGCTGAGCCTGGACGACGCCGATGCCGCGGTTGATCTGCTGCGGCCGTACATGTCGAGAGCGAACGCCGCGCAGATGCGCCACGTCGCGTCGGATCCCGACCTCGACAGCCTTCGCGAACGCCCGCGCTTCCAGGCGCTGGTCGCTGAGGCGCAAGCGCGCATTGCCGCCGCGGAAGTGTGAGGGGTCAACGAAAACCTCAGTGACGCTTCCGCGTGAAATATTCGCCCGGCCCCTGACTCTTGGGCAACCCTCTGGAATCTGTGTGTCCTAAGCTTTCGGATTCGCACACCGTCACCCCAGCGCAGGCTGGGGTCCCAGCGGCGCTATTCCGGGCTGAAGTGGGCAAAAGGGCAATCAAAATGGCGAGCGACGCGGGCAAGACTTTGGCACGGATCAAGGACGAAGAGATCGACTGGGTCGACCTTCGCTTCACCGATCCCAAGGGCAAGTGGCAGCATCTGACCATGGCCTCGGGCGCCATCGACGAGGACATGCTGACCGACGGCTTCATGTTCGACGGCTCGTCGATCGCCGGGTGGAAAGCGATCAACGAGAGCGACATGATTTTGAAGCCGGATCTCGACGCCGTCTACGTCGATCCGTTCAGCGCCACCCCGATGCTGATCCTGTTCTGCAACATCGTCGAGCCCTCGACCGGCGAGCTTTACGCTCGCGACCCGCGCTCGACCGCGACCCGCGCCGAAGCCTATCTCAAGGCGACCGGGGTCGGCGACACCGTGTTCGTCGGTCCCGAGGCCGAATTCTTCATGTTCGACGACGTCCGCTTCGAGGACAGCTATGCGGCCTCGGGCTTCCGGCTCGACGACATCGAGTTGCCGACCAACACCGGCCGCGAATATGACGGCGGCAACCTCGCCCACCGGCCACGCGCCAAAGGCGGCTATTTCCCGGTCGCCCCGGTCGACAGCGCGATGGACATCCGCGGCGAGATGATCGCCACCATGATCGAGATGGGGCTGCCGTGCGACAAGCATCACCACGAAGTCGCCGCCGCCCAGCACGAGCTTGGCCTGACCTATGGCGGCCTGGTCGAGACCGCCGACCGCATGCAGGTCTACAAATATGTCGTCCACATGGTCGCCCACGCTTACGGCAAGACCGCGACTTTCATGCCCAAGCCGATCGCCCAGGACAACGGCAGCGGCATGCACACCCACATGTCGATCTGGAAGGGCAAGAAGCCGCTGTTTGCCGGCAACAGCTATGCCGGCCTGTCGGAAATGGCGCTCTATTACATCGGCGGCGTCATCAAGCATGCGCGGGCATTGAACGCCTTCACCAACCCGACGACCAACAGCTACAAACGGCTCGTTCCGGGCTTCGAAGCGCCGGTGCTCCTCGCTTACTCGTCGCGCAACCGCTCGGCGTCGTGCCGCATTCCGTACGGCGCCGGCGAGAAGTCGAAGCGGGTCGAGTTCCGCTTCCCCGACGCGCTTGCCAACCCCTATCTGGCGTATTCGGCGCTGTTGATGGCCGGGCTCGACGGCATTCAGAACCGCATCCACCCGGGCGATCCGATGGACAAGAATCTGTACGATCTGCCGCCGCAGGAGCTGGTCGACGTGCCGACAGTCTGCGGCTCGCTGCGCGAAGCATTGCACGCCCTGGACCAGGACCGCGCGTTCCTGACCCGCGGTGACGTCTTCAGCGACGACCAGATCGACGCCTACATGGAATTGAAGTGGGAAGAGGTGATGCGCTGGGAAACGACGCCA
>JBDSBX010000243.1:0-4945 GCA_039921365.1 Sphingomicrobium sp.
TGGGCCTGTCGGGCTTCATCGTCTCGATGCTGCTGTGCGGCCTGGTCCTGATCGCCGGCCTGCACGCGGCGATCGGCGGGGCCACGACCTTCATCCTGTTCGCAATATTTCGCGCGATCTATGGCGCGCTCGGCTGCGCGACGCCGTCGGCGACCCAGGCCTATCTCGCCTCCAAGACTCGCCGCAGCGGCCGGGTGGCGGCGCTGTCCGCCTTGTCATCGTCGTTCGGCCTCGGGACCATCATCGGCCCCGCGCTGGCGCCGCTGTTCGTGCTGCCGTTGATCGGCCTGCCCGGGCCATTGTTCGCATTTTCGGCGGTCGGGCTGCTAACCTTCATCGCCATCCTGCTGTGGCTTCCCAACGACCGCCTGGGCCGCAAGGTCGGGCGCGGCGCGGCGATGAGCTATCCCTCGCTCGCCACCACGCCCACCGGCGCCAGCGTCGTCGCGGCGACTTCACCAAGGCATGCCGCCTGAAATGGAACGACCCGCGGATCCGGCCGTGGATCATCGCTGGGGTCGCCGCCGGCCATGCCCAGGCGGCGACTTTGACCAGTCTCGGCTTCTTCATCATCGACCGGCTGCAGCTTTCGCCGCACGGTTCGGAAGGACCGATCTCGATCGTCATGATGGCCGGCGCCTCGGCGACGCTCGCCGCCCAATGGGGGTTGATTCCGCGCCTCGGTGCGTCGCCGCGCTCACTGATCCTGTGGGGTGCCCCGATCGCCGCTGCCGGCTTGAGCGGGACCATGCTGGCCGACGATCTTTACGGTATCACCATTGGCTTTGCCCTCGCCTCGACCGGCTTTGGCCTGACCCGCCCGGGCTTTACCGCCGGTGCCTCGCTCGCCGTCCCGCTGGCCGAACAGGGCGGGGTTGCCGGGGCCATCACCTCGGCCAACGGCATCAGTTTCGTCGCTGCACCAGCGATCGGCATGGCGCTCTACGCGCTCGATCCGCACATTCCGTTCGCCGCCTCGGCGATCTTGCTGGTGCTGCTGGCGCTGACCGGTCGCCGCCAGCTGGGGATCATTTAGGCTTGGGCCGCTTTTCCTCGGTTCGCGGGCGCAGCATTCCGGGCAGCACGAAACCAATCCCGCCCAGCGGCCGCACCGCGTCTGATTTCAGAGTTTGCCGAATCTGCTCATATTCCTCGAGCATCTCGGGCGTCACCGACGCGCGGGTCTCGCTCAAAGCGGCTTCGAAATCTGCCATGGTCACTTGACGGGCATCGATGCCTCGGCGCAGCGCCGTCAGCCCGGCGCGGCGCACCAGATCCTCGAGGTCGGCACCGGTAAACAATTCGGAGCGCTTCGCCAGATCATCCAGCTTGACGTTCTTGGCAAGCGGCATCCCGGAGGTGTGAATCTCGAGAATTCGCTTGCGCCCGCCGGCATCGGGCGGACCGACGTAGATCAGCTCGTCGAACCGGCCCGGCCGAAGCAGCGCCGGATCGATCAGGCTCGGCCGGTTGGACGCGCCGATCACGACCACGTTCTGAAGCTCCTCAAGGCCGTCCATCTCGGCCAGGATCGTATTGACCACCCGCTCGGTAACCTGCGGCTCGCCGAAGCCCCCGCCGCGGGCGGGAACCAGGCTGTCGATCTCGTCGAAGAAGATCACCGTCGGCGCAACCTGCCGCGCCCGGGCGAACAATCGCGCGATCTGCTGCTCGCTTTCGCCATACCATTTGCTGAGCAGGTCGGACGATTTGGTGGCAATGAAATTGGCCTCGCTTTCGCGCGCCGTCGCCTTGGCCAGCAGGGTCTTGCCGGTACCCGGCGGGCCGTAGAGCAGGAAACCCCGGGCCGGGCGGATGCCGAGCCGGCGGAAGGCTTCGGGGTGCTTCAACGGCAGCTCGACGCCCTCGCGCAGCCGGTCGCGCGCTTCGTCCAGGCCGCCGACATCGTCCCAGCGGATTGTCGGCGCCTCGACCATCACTTCGCGCATCGCCGACGGCTGGACGCGTTTCAAAGCATTGTCGAAATCGCGCAGCTCAACCGACAGTGCATCGAGCACTTCGGTCGGGATGATTTCGTCGCTGAGGTTGATGCGCGGCAGGATTCGCCGCACCGCTTCCAGCGCCGCCTCGCGGGTCAGCGCGGCGAGGTCCGCGCCGACAAAGCCGTAGGTCCGCCTGGCCAGTTCGTCTAAGTTGACGTCCGCAGCCAGCGGCATGCCGCGGGTATGGATGCCGAGGATCTCGCGGCGACCAATCTCATCGGGGACGCCGACGATTATCTCGCGATCGAGCCGGCCGGGTCGGCGAAGCGCTTCGTCAAGAGCTTCGGGCCGGTTGGTGGCGGCAATTACCACCAGATTCTGCCGCGGCTCGATGCCGTCTAGCAGCGTCAAGAGCTGCGCGACGAGCCGCTTTTCGGCCTCGCCGGTAACCTGGTTGCGCTTGGGCGCAATCGAATCGATCTCGTCGATGAAGATGATCGACGGCGCCGCTTCGGCGGCTTGTTCGAACAGCTCGCGCAGGCGTTTTTCGCTCTCGCCATAGGCCGAACCCATGATCTCGGGTCCGGCGATGTGGAAGAAGCGCGCCTCGCTCTCGTTGGCCACCGCTCGCGCCAGCCGGGTCTTGCCGGTCCCGGGCGGGCCGTGGAGCAGCACGCCCTTGGGAGGATCGACGCCGAGCCGCTGGAAAATCTCCGGGTGACGAAGCGGCAGCTCGACCATCTCGCGCAGCGCGTCGATGGTATCCTTCATCCCGCCCAAATCGTCGTAGGTGACGTCGGCGCGGCGCTGGCCGTCCACTTTGGTATATTCGGGCAGGAGCTCGATCTGGGTCTGGTCGTCGATGTGGACGATGCCCTTGGGCACCGTGCTGACCACCGCCAGCCGCACCTCCTGCAACGCGAAAGCCGGCGCGCTGAGCATCTTGCGCACTTCCTCGGGCAGGTTGGCGTCGATCCGCTGGTGGCCCTGGGTGGCGACGATGTCGCCCTCGGTCAGCGGCCGCCCGGCGAAACTTCGCCGCAGGGCTTCTGACGACCCGTGGAGCCTGAGATTGTCCTGCGCCGGCGCCAGCACGACGCGCTTGGCCGCGCGGGTCTGCGCCTTGCGGATTTCGACATAATCGCCGGCGCCGACCCCGGCATTGGCGCGCTGCAAGCCATCGAGCCGGATCATGTCGATCGCTTCGTCCTCGCTATACGGGCGAAGCGCGCGGGCCGGCGTCGACCGTTTGCCGACGATCTCGATGACGTCGCCTTCCTTGAGGCCGAGTTCCTGGAGCAGCCGTTCCGGCAGCCGCGCAAAGCCGCGGCCGCTTTCCGCCGGCGGCATGTTGGCGACTTGCAGGCGCGTCGTCCGCTCCACGGTTTCGGTATCGGCCATCCTTGCTCCTTACATCGCGCGCTTCATGCCGCCAACGTAACGGCGAGCGCGCTCTTGGGTTCAATTGACGGCACTGGGGTTACTTCTCAATATTTGATCGCTCCAGCGATCTTGCGGAGCAGCGACCGCGGAATGAAGCGCGTCGAGATGGCGCCGACCTTGTTGAGGAGGCCGGTAACGACCACGGCGCGGTTCTTGTCGAGCCCCTCGAGCCCGGCTCGAACGACGCTCGCCGAGTCGGCCGATAACCGATCGAAAGCGCCGTTTTCGCCAAAGCCCGCGACCGCTCCAAATTCGGTCCTGGTCGGCCCGGGGCACAGCGCGCTGACACTTATGCCGCGCCCCTTCCATTCCTCGTGCAGCGCCTCGGTGAACGACAACACGAACGCCTTGGTGGCGAAATAGACCGCCATGCCCGGGCCCGGCTGGAAGGCAGCGGTCGACGCGACGTTGAGGATCGCGCCGCCTCCCTTCAAAGCCATGTCGTCGATGACGGCATGGGACAAGTTGGTCAGCGCGCGGATGTTGAGGTCGATCATCTCCAGCTGCCGGGCGAGCGACAGCTCATCGAACCGCCCCTTCAGCCCGAAGCCGGCATTGTTGATCAATTTGTCGACCCACCGGCCGCGGCTAATCGCTTCCGCAACGACGCGCGTCGCTTCGCCCGGCTCGGCAAGGTCGGCGACGATGACATGCGCGTTGTCGATTTCGGCGGCCAGCGCCTCGAGCCGGTCCTTGCGCCGCGCAACCAGCACCACCTCTTCCCCGCGCTTCGCGCACTGCCGCGCGAATTCGGCGCCAAGCCCGGCCGAGGCGCCGGTGATCAAGGTCGCGGGACGGGGTGCCACGATGATCGCTTCAGGTGACGGTCGCCTTGAGGATACTGCCGGGCTCGCGCGGGGGCTCGCCAGCCGGCAACGCGTCGACATGCTCAATCCCGCTCTCGACTTCGCCCCACACGGTGTACTGGTTGTCGAGGAAGGTCGCATCGTCGAGGCAGATGAAGAACTGGCTGTTGGCGCTGTTGGGGTCGCTGGTGCGGGCCATTGAGACCACGCCGCGGACATGGGGCTCGCTCGAGAATTCCGCCTTGAGGTTGGGAAGCTTCGAGCCGCTCGACCCGGTGCCGGTGGGATCGCCGCCCTGGGCCATGAAGCCCGGGATCACGCGGTGGAAATTGACCCCGTCGTAAAAACCCTCTCCAGCCAGCGTCGTGATCCGCTCGACGTGTCCCGGGGCGAGGTCGGGTCGAAGCTTGATGACGACGTCGCCGCCGCTCGAAAGGGTCAGGGTGAGAGTATTCGCGTCGGCCATCTGTTCGTCTCCAATTGAGCTGGTTCGGGCGCGATGTAGGGATGCGCGGCGGGTTGCGCCAGTGCGGCGGCGGGCATAGGAGGGCGACGCGTCAGCGAGGGGAGCCAAGTCATGAGCGCAAGCGACGACATCGCCACCCCGCTTCACGAACCCTCGGTAGCGGTGCGCGACCATATCCTCGACGAGGAAAACCGGCTGCGCCCGCGCTTCGTTCGCGAAGTGCTCGACGCGGTCGCCGACGGCGATGACGAGACCGCGCGCTCGCTGGTCGAAACGCTCCATCCCGC
>JBDSBX010000244.1:0-6576 GCA_039921365.1 Sphingomicrobium sp.
AGCAGCGTGTTCGCGGACGCGCAGGCGATGCTCGAGCGAATGATCGCCGAGCGGTGGGTGACCCCCAAGGCGACCGTCGGCCTGTGGCGCTGCAAGCGCGAAGGCGACGATGTTCTGATATCCTCCCCTGCATTTGCAGGGGAGGGGGACCAGCCGACGGCTGGTGGAGGGGCCCCTCCGCCAGGCGCTGAAGCGGCTGCCACCTCCCCTCGAAATCGAGGGGAGGAGAAGATCACCCGCATTCCCTTCCTTCGCCAGCAGGTGAAGAAGCGTGAAGGCCGGCCCAACATGTGCCTCGCCGACTTCATCAACCCGGACGGCGAGGACTGGATCGGCGGGTTCGCGGTCGGGATCCACGGGCTCGAGCCGCATTTGGCGCGGTTCAAGGCGGAGAATGACGATTATTCGGACATTCTCCTGAAAGCGCTCGCCGACCGGCTCGCCGAAAGCCTCGCCGAAGTGCTCCACGCCGAGGTCCGCAACCGCCTGTGGGACTATGCCGACGAGCATTTTTCGAACGAGCAATTGATCCGCGAGAAGTATCAGGGAATTCGCCCGGCGCCGGGCTATCCGGCCTGCCCGGACCATTCGCTCAAGCCGACGCTGTTCGCGATGCTCGGCGGCAATCCGGGCGAGGTCACGCTGACCGAGAATTACGCCATGCTGCCGACGTCGGCGGTGTCGGGATTCTATTTCGGTCACCGCGACGCCCAATATTTCGGCGTGGCGCGGATCGGGAAGGACCAGTTGCACGACTATGCCGGGCGGCGTGGGGTCGATGTCGAGGTAGCAGAGCGCTGGCTAAGGCCCAACCTCGACTAGGGTGCGGCAACCTATTAGCGCCAGCATGATGCTTCGCCGTTTGTTGCTCCTTTTCGCGATGCTCCTCGCGCCGGCGCTTGCCCAGGCACGCGGGATCGAGCCGCAATTGGTTGCCGAAGGCCCGGCTCCTGCCGGCGGCGAGGTTGAGCTGGCGATCCACATGCGGACCAACCCCGGCTGGCACGGCTATTGGCTCAACCCTGGCGATGCCGGCCTGCCGATGGACGTCCAGTGGCGGCTGCCGCCCGGTTTCGAGGCCGGGCCGCTGCGCTATCCGGTCCCGGATCGGCTGACGATCTTCGGGCTGATGAACTACGTCTACGAACGCGATTATGCGGTGTTGGTGCGGTTAAAGGTGCCGGCCGGTGCAGCGGGCGTGGTGCCGATCCGCGCCAACGCCCGCTGGCTCGCCTGCACCGACAAGGTCTGCGTTCCGGAAAAGGGCGCGCTGGCGCTCGATGTTCCCGTCGGTTCGGGCCAACCCGGCAATCTCGCGCGCTTCGACGAATGGCGGCGGGCCTTGCCGCGGCCGCTGGTCACGCCGGCGCGGTTCGAGATCGCCGGGCCGAAGTTGCGGGTGGCGATCCCGCTGCCGCGCGACATCGCGGTGGGCGAACCCTATGTTTTTCCGATCGCGGACGGCGCGATCGATTATGCCGCCGCGCAGCATTTCCGGCGCAGCGGTGACACGCTGATTGCCGAGCTGCCGCTCAAAGCCGGTCAACCCAAGCATTTCGCCGCCGTCCTCGCGCTCGGCGACGGTCGGGGACTCGAGTTCAGCGCGGCCCTCGGCGCCGTTCCGCAAGGCGGCCAGCTGCTCGGCGAACATGGCGCGCGGGCGATCCTGCTCGCGGTGCTCGGGGCGCTGCTTGGCGGGCTGTTGCTCAACTTGATGCCGTGCGTGTTTCCGATCCTCGCATTGAAGGCCTTGCACCTTGCCAAAAGCGGCGGCGAGGCGACCGACGCCCGCCGCGACGCACTCTCCTATACGGCGGGAGCAGTGGTTGGCACGGGCGCACTGGGCGCGGCGCTGCTGGCGATCCGCGCCGGTGGCAGCGCGGCCGGCTGGGCGTTTCAGCTGCAGGATCCGCGCACGATCATGCTGCTGTTGCTGCTCAGCGTCGCGATCACCGCAAATCTTCTCCGTTTGTTCGAATTGCCGGCGCTTGGCGGAAGTGCGCGGCCGGCCGGGAGCTTCGGCACCGGCGCGCTCGCTGCGTTCATCGCGACGCCCTGCGCGGGGCCGTTCCTGGGAGCCGCGCTGGGCACCGCGCTGCTGCTGCCGCTCGCCGGGTCGGTGCTGGTGTTTGCCGCGCTCGGGCTCGGGCTAGCGATCCCGTTCCTGCTGGTCGCCTTCGTGCCGGCGCTACGCAAGCGGCTGCCCAGGCCCGGGTCGTGGATGGTCAAGCTGCAACGCTGGTTGGCGATCCCCATGGCGGCGACCGCGGCCGCGTGCCTATGGCTGCTATATCGACTGTCGGGTTGGCCGGCGTTGTTGTTCGGCCTGTTGGCGATGGTGGCGCTGGCGGTTTGCCTGTATTTCGCCGGGCGCATTCAACGGGCGGGTCGTCCGCAAGCGAAATTCGTGGCCTTGCTGGCCCTGGTTGTAGTCGTCGCGGCGGTGGCGCGGGTGCCGGCGGCGTCAACGGTGCGGAGCTCGTCGGTCGCCGGCGCCGAGCCGTGGAGCGAGACGCTGGTCGCCGAGCATGTGCAGCAGGGACGCCCGGTATTCGTCTATTTCACCGCCGACTGGTGCCTGACGTGCAAGGCCAATGAAGTCGCGGCGATCGACCGCTCCGAAGTGCGCGAGGCGTTCCGTGCAGCCGGCGTCCGAGTCGTCGCCGGCGACTGGACCAACGGCGACCCGGCGATCACGCGGTTTCTCGAGAGCCGGGGCCGGGCCGGCGTGCCGCTCTATTTGTGGTACCGGCCGGGCGGGCATGCCGAGGAGCTGCCGCAGATCCTGACCCCGGCGATGCTTATCGCCCGCGCTCGGTCCCAACCGCGCTAGGCGCGCGCGCCCAGACTTTCTTCCCCGCAACCCAGGTCTCGATCACCTGAGTCGCGGCGAGCGACTGCGGATCGACCGCGCTGACATCGCGGTCGACGAGGATGAAATCAGCCCATTTGCCTGGCTCGAGGCTGCCGATGTTTTTCTCGGCGAAGCCCGCATAAGCCGCGTCGCGAGTGAAGCCGGCGAGCGCCTTGGCGAAACTCACCCGCTCCTCCGGACGCCAGCCGCCGGGCGGGACGCCGTTCGGGTCCTGCCGGCTGATCGCTGCGGAGAGCCCTGGGAACGGGTTAGGGGATTCGACCGGGAAATCGGAGCCGAAAGCTAGTCGCGCGCCGCTCCGAGCGATGCTGTTCCAGGCATAGGCGCCGGTGATGCGCGGCGGGTCGAGCCGGGCTTCGGCCATGGTTCGGTCACTGGTCTGGTGGGTCGGCTGCATCGAGGCGATGATGCCGGCGCGCGCAAGGCGCGGAATGTCGACCGGGTCGATCACCTGGACATGCTCGATGCGCCAGCGGCGGTCGCCCTTGAAGGTCTTGGCCAGCGTTTCATAGGTCGAGATGACCTGGGCGTTGGCGGCGTCGCCAATGGCGTGGATGGCGAGCTGGTAACCTGCCGCGCTCGCTAGCCTCGCCTGGTCGCGAAGCTCAGCGTCGGTGAGGAACCGGAGGCCGCTCGTGTCGGGCTTGTCGGCATAGGGCCGCTTGAGCCATGCGCCACGCGACCCAAGCGCGCCGTCGGCATAGAGCTTCACCCCGCCCATTCTGAGCGTGTCGTTGAACAGCCACGGTGTCGGGCCGACGCGAGCGATCGTTTCGATTGGTTTCAGTCCCGCCGAGTAGGACATGATCCGCACCTGCAGCCGGCCGGTTCTGGCCGCGGCGTGCATGACGCTCCAGCCTTCCGCCGACGTGCCCATGTCGGCGACGGCGGTTAGACCGTCGGCCAGCAACAATTGCTGGGCTTTCGCCAGGCCGCGGTCGAGCTCCACCTCCGATGGTTTCGGGATCTTGGCATCCGTCAGGTCCATGGCGGCGTCGACCAGCAGGCCGGTGGGATTGCCGCGGGCGTCGCGTTCGATCTTGCCGCCGACCGGGTCCTTGCTCGACCCGGTTATGCCCGCTGCCTTGAGCGCGGAGCTGTTGACGATGGCGGCGTGGCCATCGACCCGATACAGCGACACCGGGCGATCCCTGACGATGGAGTCGAGATCGGCGGCGGTCGGGAAGCTTTTGTCGGGCCACAATTCCTGGTTCCAGCCGCGCCCGACGAGCCAGCCGGAGCCGGGATTTTCGGCCGCGTAGAGCTTCAGCCGCGACTGCAGGTCGGCGAGCGATGTAGTGCCAACCAGATCGACCTGGATCGCGCCGAGCCCGAGCGCCATCACGTGCCCGTGGGCGTCGATCAGACCGGGCAGCAAGGTGCGCCCCTGGGCATCGATGCGCGCTGCCTTGGGGGCATGCGGGTTCTGCACTTTGGTGAAGGTCTGGACGACCTTGCCGTCGCCGCCGATCAGCAATGACTCGAAGCGTTGCAGCTTGCCGTCCGTCCCGACCTGGATGCCGTTGGCGTTGTGGATCAGCGTGTCGGCCCACGCCGGCGACGAAAGAAGCGCTGCAACCAGCGCGATCAGGGTCCTGTTCATGGCCGTGGCATAGCATTGTTTGCGCTGCCAGGAAGCGCTAGTCGGCGGGCGCTCATGCTGACGCCCCCGACCATCGACGACATTCGTGCCGCAGCCGAGCGAATCCGCGGCTCGATCATCCATACGCCGATGCTGATCAGCCGGACCCTGTCCGAAATCATCGGCGCCGAAGTCTGGCTGAAGTTCGAGAATCTCCAGTTCACTGGCGCGTTCAAGGAGCGCGGCGCGCTCAATAAATTGTTGCACCTGACGGACGAGGAGCGAGCCCGCGGCGTGATCGCGGCATCGGCCGGCAACCATGCCCAGGCGGTCGCCTATCACGCCAAGCGGCTCGGCATACCGGCGACCATCGTCATGCCGACTGCGACCCCGGCCATCAAGGTCAGCCAGACCGCCGGGCATGGCGCCCACGTCGTCCTCCACGGCGCGATGTACGACGACGCGCATGACAAGGCGTGCGAACTGGCGCTCGAGCGGGGCCTGGTCTTCGTTCATCCGTTCGACGACGCGCATGTCATCGCCGGGCAGGGCACTTTGGCGCTGGAAATGCTCGCCGAGGTTCCCGATCTCGACGCGCTGGTCGTGCCAATCGGCGGCGGCGGGCTGCTGTCGGGGATCGGCATCGCGGCGCGCGCGCTCAAGCCCGACATCGAGCTGGTCGGGGTCGAGGCCGAACTTTACCCGTCGATGAAATGCGCGATCGAAGGTTGCGCGCTGCCGTTGGGCGGCGACACGCTGGCCGAAGGTATTGCCGTCAAGCAGCCGGGGCATTTGACCTCGAGCATCCTCAAGCAATTGAGCGTCGAAGTCATGCTGGTCGCCGAGCGCGACCTTGAGCGCGCCGTGGCGATGCTTGCCGGGATTGAAAAGAACGTCGTTGAAGGTGCCGGCGCGGCCGGGCTCGCGGCGATGCTCGCCGACCCGAAGCACTTTGCCGGGCGCAAGGTCGCAACCATCCTGTGCGGCGGCAACATCGACACCCATTTGCTCGCCAATGTGCTGGTCCGCGACCTGGTTCGGAGTGGCCGCATCGCGCGGTTGCGGGTCGCCGCCCAGGACCGCCCGGGGGCGCTTGCGGCGATTACCGCCAAGTTCGAGGCGGCCGGGGTCAACATCATCGAAATCAACCACAGCCGCATCTTCACCCGGCTGCCGGCCAAGGACACCGTCATCGAAGTCGAAGGCGAGGCGCGCGACCCGCAAGCCATCGACGAGGTGGTGGCGATGCTCGAGTCGGCCGGTTTCCACGTCGAGCGGGCCTCGCTGGACTGAGCGGTGTCCCTGCGAAGGTTGGGACCCAGTCACTCGGCTCTTGCCTTCGCAGGAGTGAAAAACCAAGCAAACCCAAGGATTTCCGCCCCAGTTCGGGACAGTGGCCGAGCTTAACCTTGTTCGCGCAAGCCAGCCTCTTTCCAACCGCGTTTACCAGCAGCATAAAGGTGTCAGTAACCAATCAGAGAGGCGCCAGCGGTGAGCGCACCATTTCGTTTTCCCAAGTTCTTCGTGACCAACCCGTCGCCGTGCCCGTATCTGCCGGGCAAGGTCGAGCGGAAGGTGTTCACCGAACTGAACGGCCGCCAGTCGAGCGAGCTCAACGAAGCCTTGGGCCGCATCGGTTTTCGCCGCAGCCAGTCGGTCGCTTATCGTCCGAGCTGCATCGATTGCTCCGCCTGCGTGTCGGTCCGCGTATTGGCCGCCGAGTTCGAGGCCAGTGCCACCCAGCGCAAGGTCCTGCGCCGCCACGGCGACCTCGAGGTGACCGCCTGCAAGCCGTGGACCACCGAAGAGCAATATGACCTTTTGCGCCGCTACCTCGCCAACCGCCATCCCGGCGGCGGCATGGCGGAAATGGACGAGAGCGACTTTGCCGACATGGTCGAGCAGACGCCGGTCCGGACCTTCGTCGTCGAATATCGCGAGCCCTCGGTCAACGGCCGGCCCGGCAAGCTGGTCGGCGCCTGTTTGAGCGACCAGCAGGGCGACGGCCTGTCGATGATCTACAGCTTCTTCGATGTCGGGCCTGGCGCGCGCAAGGGCCTCGGCACGTACATCATCCTCGACCACATCATCCGTGCGGCGCGGGCCGCGCTGCCCTACG
>JBDSBX010000245.1:0-2675 GCA_039921365.1 Sphingomicrobium sp.
TGGACCAGCATCGGCCCTTCATCGGCGTCGCGGACATTCTCGAGGATCTCGACCAGCGCTCGGACGTCATGGCCGTCGACCGGCCCGACGTAATAGAAGCCCAATTCCTCGAATAAAGTCCCGCCGGTCCAGAAACCGCGGGTATATTCCTCGACGCGGCGCGCCCAGCGATGGACTGGGCCCGGCATCTTGCGTGCCAGCTTCTGCGCGAGCCGCCGCGGGGTCAGATATTTGTTCGACGACACCAGCCGCGCCAGCGAATTGCTCAGCGCGCCAACCGGTGGCGCGATCGACATGTCATTGTCGTTGAGGATGACGATCAGCCGGTTGCCCGCGGCTTGCGCATTGTTCATCGCCTCATAGGCCATGCCGGCGCTGAGCGCCCCGTCGCCGATCACCGCGATCGCCCGCCCCGGCTCGCCCGACAGTTTGGCGGCGACCGCGAAGCCCAGCGCCGACGAAATCGAGGTCGAGCTGTGCGCCGCCCCGAACGGGTCATATTCGCTCTCGCTGCGCCGGGTGAATCCCGACAAGCCGCCGCCCTGCCGCAACGTCCGGATGCGGTCGCGCCGGCCGGTGACGATCTTGTGCGGATAGGCCTGGTGCCCGACGTCCCAGATGAGCTTGTCGCCGGGCGTGTTGAAAACGTGGTGGACGGCGACGGTCAGTTCGACCACGCCGAGCCCGGCGCCAAGATGCCCGCCGGTCACCGATACCGCCGAGACCACTTCCTGACGGAGTTCGTCGGCCAGCTGCGGCAGCTGCGCTTTCTCCAGCGCGCGAATGTCGGCGGGCGCGTTGATGGTGTCGAGCAACGGCGTTTCCGGGCGGTCGGACATGGTCGAGGGCTCTAGACCGGTCGAGCGACGGCGTGAAGCCTTGCGCTGCCGAGCCGACCGGTAGGAAGCGGCGGCCAAGCGTAGTGCTTTGCGGCTTGACGCTGCAACCGGTGCGGGCATGGTCGCGGGGATGCCCTTCGATCATCGCCTCGCCACGCTGGACGATCGACCCGCTCTGGTTCGCCTGATAGATCGATCGATCGACCAGCTCCAGCGCGGCTTCCTGTCGCCCGAGCAGATTGTCGCAAGCCACGCGATGATGGGGATCGACACCGAGCTTGTCGCCGACGGCACCTATTTCATCATCGAGCAAGCGGGAGCGATCGCCGGCTGCGGTGGCTGGAGCCGCCGCGCAACGCTGTTCGGCGGCGACCACAGCACCGAATTGCGCGAGCCTCGCTTGCTCAATCCGGCGGCCGAACCGGCCCGAATTCGCGCCATGTACACCGACCCCGACTTCGTTCGCCGCGGCGTCGGCCGCCTGATCCTGCAGCTGTGCGAGCAGGCCGCGGCCGCCGAAGGGTTCAGCCAAGTCGAGATGATGGCGACGCTGTCGGGAGAGCCCTTGTACAGCGCCGCCGGCTATACGGTGATCGCCCCGGCCAGCTACACCGTCGCAGAGGTCACGGTACCGCTGCTGCGCATGGGCAAAGCGCTCAGCTGAGCCGACGGCCTAGCTGCAATCGCCGCAGGTGCCGCGGACTTCGATCACCGGCCGGGGGGCGGAGAAGCCGGCGGTCTTGGCGGCGTCGCGAACCCCGCCCGACAGGCGGTCGTCATCGACGTGGACGGTCTGCCCGCAATTGTCGCAAATCAGGAAGATGCAGTCGTGCAGGCAATCGGGATGGGCGTTGGCGACATAGGCGTTGGCGCTCTCGACTCGCCGCGCGAGGTTGGCGCCCACAAACAGGTCGAGAATCCGGTAGACGCTGTTGGCCGCGACGCGACGCCCTTCGGCCTTGGAGACCGCCTCGGCGATGTCATAGGCGGACGCCGGTTGCGTGAAGCCGGCCAGCGCATCGAACACCGCCGCGCGGGTGGCAGTCCATTGCTCGCCCTGGCTAGTCAATCGGTCGCGCGCCGCGACACGCAGCGACTCGCCTTCGTGCAGCTGATGATCATGAAGCGCCATGGTGGTGAAATAGGCCGGCCCAGGCGTTCCCGCAAGGCGCGGAACCCGACCGAACGCTAGTCGGCGGCGAGCCCGTTGAGCCGGTGCCCGAGCGCCAGCACCGAGACGCCGAGCACGGTGTAGAGTGCCTCATTGCCCCCGTGCCCCAAGGTCAGCGCCCCGGCCATTACGCCCAACCCGAGGCTGCCGATAGCCAATGGCATCATGAAGCCATGTTCGATGAGGCCCTTGCCGAGCGCGATTGCGCCGAGGACCATCGCCAGGGTCAGGCCGACTTCGTGAATGATCGGGCTGCCGAGGAAGCCGCCGGCGGATGCCAGCAGGCCGAGCACGACGGCGGACGCCAGGCAATGGACCAGGCACAAGCCCGACAATCCGATCGCGAGTCGGTCCAGCTGGCCGAGCGGAATGGCTCGCGAAGTTTCGAACGTCGCTTGGGGCATGTGGTACATTACGTGGGTGGATATATCGGCACTTGGCCAAAGATACAATATCACATCGCGAATTTTTTCGCTGGTCTTGCAGCCCGCTGACCGCTCGGGCCATAGCGCGGCGAAATGGTACCGGCCGTCCCATCCCGACGATTGTCCACCCGCGGCTTGCCGCGGCCTAGGGCGCTGTCGAACCTGCTGCTCGCCATCGCCGCGCTGGTTTTCGTGATGGTGGTCGTCGGCGGCATCACCCGGCTCACCGAAAGCGGGCTG
>JBDSBX010000246.1:0-5711 GCA_039921365.1 Sphingomicrobium sp.
CGCCCCGGTGCCGAGGCCGGCAAAGCCATATTCGGTGATCGGCGTGTCGATCACGCGCTTGGGCCCGAATTCCTCGAGCAGCCCCTGCGTGACCTTGTAGGCGCCTTGGTACTCGCCGACTTCCTCGCCCAACACGAACACCCGGTCGTCGCGCCGCATCTCTTCGGCCATGGCGTCCCGCAGCGCCTCGCGAAGCGTCATGTTGGTGACCGGCGTGCCGTCGGGGACGTCTGGCCCCTCTCCCCTTGCGGGAGAGGGAGGAGCGGCTTTGGCCGCGGGGGGTGAGGGAATGGCGGGGGCGCCAGGCATCACTGCGTCCTTCTCACCCTCCGTTCCCTCACCCTTCGGCTGCTGTGCAGCTTCTCCCTCTTCCGAAAGGGGAGAGGGGCTTGCCGTCTCCTCCCCCTCGCCCGCCATCACCGCGATGGGCGTCCCCACCTTCACCCCATCGCTGCCTTCGGGCACCAAAATCTTGGAAATCGTCCCCTCGTCGACCGCTTCGAATTCCATCGTCGCTTTGTCGGTTTCGATCTCGGCGAGGATGTCGCCCGATTTGACCACATCGCCTTCCTTGACCAGCCATTTGGCCAGCGTCCCTTCCTCCATCGTCGGCGACAAAGCGGGCATGGTGAGCTCGGTGGTCATCAATAGCTCTCGACCAGCACGTCGGTGAACAACTCCGCCGCTTCGGGCTCGGGCGCATCTTCAGCAAATTTGGCTGCTTCGACGACGATGTCCTTGATCTGCTTGTCGATTGCTTTCAATTCCTCCTCGCCGACGCCGAGCTTCTCAAGCGCCTTGGCGGCATGGTCGATGGGGTCGTTGCCGGTCCGATAAGATTGCACTTCCTCGCGCGACCGATATTTGGCCGGGTCTGACATCGAATGGCCGCGGTAGCGGTAGGTCTTGAGCTCGAGGATGATCGGCCCCTTGCCGGCGCGGGTCCATTCCAGCGCCGTCTCGGCCGCACCGCGAACCGCCAGCACGTCCATCCCATCGACCTGGAGGCCGGGGATTCGGAAACTCTCGCCTCGCTTGTAGAAATCCGGCTCCGAGGCAGAGCGCGCAACCGACGTCCCCATAGCATACTGATTGTTCTCGATCGCGTAGATCACCGGCAGCTTCCACAGCCGGGCCATGTTGAAGCTTTCGTAGACCTGGCCCTGGTTGGCGGCGCCGTCGCCGAAATAGGTCAGGCAGACCCCGCCGTCGCCGGTGTACTGGTGCTTGAAGCCCAGGCCCGTACCGAGGCTGACCTGTGCCCCGACGATGCCGTGGCCGCCGTAAAAGCCATGCTCGACCGAGAACATGTGCATCGAGCCGCCCTTGCCCTTGGAAATGCCGGCGGCGCGCCCGGTCAGCTCGGCCATGATCAGCTTCGGGTCGATGCCGTAAGCGAGCATGTGGCCGTGGTCGCGATAGCCGGTGATGACGCTGTCCTTGCCGACCGTCATTGCTGACTGAAGCCCTACCGCGACGGCTTCCTGGCCGATGTACAAGTGGCAGAAGCCGCCGATCAGCCCAAGGCCGTAGAGCTGCCCGGCCCGCTCCTCGAAACGGCGGATCAGCAGCATCTGCTTGTAAAGGCCGAGCAGATCGTCCTTCGACGCCTTGAAGCGCTTGGGCTCGGGCGGGCGCTCGCTGTTATCCTTGGCTGGCGTTGGGGATTCGGACTTGGCGGAACGCGCCACAAGCACCTCTTGGCCGGACGAAAATGAAGCGTTCGGGTCTATAGGTGGGCCGGGCCAAGGCGGCAATGGCCGCCCTCTAATCGAGCGGGATGATGACTTCGTCGGGGCGGACCAGCCCCAGATCGCGGCGGACGAGCTCGTCGGCCATGTCCGGATCGGCTTTGCGCGGATCGAGCAGGGTCGAGCGATGGCGCAGCTGCGCGCGGTCGCGTTCGAGCTCTGCAAGCTCGACTTTGCGTTCGTTCAGATTGCGGTGATAGCCGCCCCACGCCAGCAGGCCGTTGGGACCGGTAACCGCATAGCCAGCGAAATTGCCAACGACAATCAGCGCCAGCGCCGGCATCGCCGCGCGCCGGATCAGTCCCAGATTGTGCTTCTTTCCCCGCATCGCCAAACTAGGAATCACGACGGCGTCATGAAGGCAAGCGAAAAGCGCTGGTCGGTCAAGGATTCGCTGTGGAATCCATCAATTAGCCCCGAACTTCCTGTCAGGGACTCACATAGGCTTTGATTGCTTCCCGCCCCGCGTAACGAGCGCTGTCGCCGAGTTCTTCCTCAATCCGCAGCAGCTGGTTGTATTTGGCGGTGCGGTCGGAGCGCGCCAGGCTGCCGGTCTTGATTTGCCCACAGCCCAAAGCCACCGCGAGGTCGGCAATCGTCGAATCCTCGGTCTCGCCCGAGCGGTGCGACATGATCGTCGTGTAACCGGCCTGCTGCGCCAGGCGGACCGCGCCAATCGTCTCGGTCAGCGTGCCGATCTGGTTGACCTTGATCAGGATCGAATTGGCGATGCCGTCGGCGATGCCCCGCGCCAGCCGCGCCTCGCTGGTCACGAACAGATCGTCGCCGACCAGCTGAATTTTTCCGCCCAGCCGCTCGGTCGCGAGCTTCCATCCGATCAGATCGTCTTCGGCCAGGCCATCCTCGATCGAAGCAATCGGATAGTCGGCGGTCAGCGCTTCGAGATAATCGACCATTTGCTCTGGGGTCAGGCGCTTCTCCTCCCCGGCCAGCACATAAGCTCCGTCCTTGAAGAATTCGCTCGCCGCCGGGTCGAGCGCGATCAGGACATCGTCGCCAGGGCGATAGCCGGCGCTCTCGACGGCCGGCAGGATGAAGTCGAGCGCTTGCCGGGTCGAGGCAACGTCCGGTGCAAAACCGCCTTCGTCGCCGACGCCGGTCGACCAGCCCTGTTGATGAAGCGCACTTTTCAGCGCGTGGAAGATCTCCGAGCCACAACGAAGCGCTTCGGAAAAGCTCGCCGCGCCGACCGGTACGACCATGAATTCCTGGAAGTCGAGCGCATTGTCGGCGTGGGCGCCGCCGTTCAAAATGTTCATCATCGGCACCGGCAACAGATTGGCCTCGGCCCCGCCAACCGAGCGGTACAACGGCAGGCCCCTGGCATTCGCTACGGCCTTGGCGGTCGCCAGGCTGGCGCCGAGGATCGCATTGGCGCCGAGCCGCCCCTTGTTGTCGGTGCCGTCGAGCGCCATCAGCGCGCCGTCGACCTCGGCCTGGTTGGCGGCGTCGCGGCCGATCAACAGTCCGGCGATCTCGCCATTGACGTTGGCGACCGCTCGCTCGACCCCCTTGCCGCCCCACCGCTCCGCGTCGCCGTCGCGAAGCTCGACCGCCTCGTGGACGCCGGTCGAGGCTCCCGAAGGCACTGCCGCGCGGCCCAGGCTGCCATCGGCCAGCGTGACGTCGACCTCGACCGTCGGGTTGCCGCGGCTGTCGAGAATCTGGCGGCCGTGGACGGCGGCGATGGCGGTCATGGAATTTCCATATGCGAAAAGCGTGATGAAATTGCGGCGCGCCGCACTTATATGGTGCGGGCCGGACCGTGCAACTTTCGCTTCGGTTTGCCGGAACGAAGGCGGGCGCGTCCGGGTTGAAGGTGCAAAAGGAGTTCAAGACATGCAGGACGACAATACCAAGCTTCCCCAAGGCACCGACAAGATCATTTCCGGGGCCTCGACCCCGAACTCCGCTGCCGGCGAGGACGGTGACGTCAGGTTGGTCCCCGATCTCGGCGAGCCGAACGGCCGTGCCGGACGCGATGCATTCATCGATAAAATCCGCAGCGGCCGCGAGAAATTGGCCGGCCAGGCGGCCGACAAGACCCGCGGACTGGTGACTCAAGGGCTCGAGAAATCGGCCGAAGCCCTGGCCAACGTCGGCAAGCTGGTCGGGGAGACCGCCGAGGGCCTCGATGAGCGGCTTGGCGCCGACTATGGCGATTATGCCCGCCGCGCCGCGACCGCCATCGACAGCGCCGCCAACAGCCTCGCCAGCAAGGACGCTGACGAGCTGATCGATGATACCCGCGAATTCGTCCGCCAGAGTCCGGGCGTCGCTCTCGCCGGCGCCGCGGTGATCGGCTTCGCCATCGCCCGGTTACTCAAGACCGGCCTCGCCAAGGATGACGGCAGTGGCAAGGGCGGCAAGCCCAAGGCCTGATGCTCAAGCCGGCCGACCCACCGCTGTCGCCCGAGCCGGGTGACGAGCGCCCGATCGGCGAGCTGGTCCACCAGCTCGTCGAGCAGGGCAAGGCTTATGCCCAGGCGGAACTCGGCGTGGCCAAGGCGATCGCTTCGGCCAAAGGAGCCGCGCTCAAAGTCCCGGCCGTCCTGCTCGGCGGCGCCTTCCTGCTCCTCCAGGCGGCGGTCACCGTCCTGGCGGTCGGACTATTCCTCGCTTTGCTGCCGTTGATCGGGCCGCTGCTGGCCGGGATCGCCGACTTTGCCATCTTCGCCGGTCTCGGCGCCGGGCTTGGCAGGCGCGCGGTCCAGATGATCGGGCGCGGCCAGTGACCGCCGACTCGCCCGAGATCGCCGCGGCGCGGATCGAGGCCGAACGGGCGCGCTCTCGGCTGATGGTGACGGCCCGCGAGCTGCAGGACCGCGTCAGCCCCGCAACGCTCGCCCAAAGCGCCTGGGCCGGCGCCAAATCGAAAGGTGCGGATCTGGCGGAGGAAGCGGTCGATGCGGTCCGCAGCCGCCCGGCGATGGCCAGTGGCGTCGTTGCCGCGATTGCCTTGTTCCTCGCTCGCGAGCCGCTGATCGACCTGGCCGGCAAGCTCGCCAATGGTGTGAAAACGAAGCGCAAGACCCGCCCGAAGCCCGGCGCGAGCAAGGCCCGGCCGCGCAAATCCAAGCAGAAAACCACGGAGACGATCGAATGACTGACCAAGACCGCGACAGCGACAGCATCCGCAGCCGGGCGATCGACGCCTATGACGAGGCTCGCGACGGCGTTGCCGATATCGGCCGCCGGGCGACCGATGGCATCGACGAAGCGCCCCTGATCGCCATTGCCGCCGGGCTTGCGGCGGGTGCCCTGCTGGCGGCGCTGCTGCCGCGCACGGCCACCGAAACACGCCTGTTGCGCCCGACCACCGACCGGCTGGCCGACACCGCCAAGGCAGCGGCGGCAGCGGCCAAGGACGCGGGCACTTCGCGCCTCGCCGAGCTCGGCCTCACCCGCGAGAAAGGCGCCGAGACCCTGCGCTCGATCTTCGACGGCGCCGGCGACGCGGCGCGCAAGTCGGCCGACGCCGCCCTCAGCGCCGCCAAGGAAAAAGAATGAGCAAGCTTCACCTGGTCTTCGGCGGCAAGGTCAAGGACCCGCGCGGGCTCGAGTTTGTCGATCTTGATAAGATCGACCTGGTCGGGCTGTTCGAGAATTATGCCGAGGCCGAGGAGGCGTGGCGCGGCAAGGCGCAGCGCACGGTCGACGACGCCGAGATGAAATATGTCGTCGTTCACCTGCACCGGCTGCTCGAGCCCGACGCCGAGCAGAGTACCGAAACTGGGGTCGAACCCAGCCCAGCGGCGTCCAACGCTTAAGCGGTTCGGTACCGCCACAAGAGCAACGGCCGCTGGAGCAGCAGGCCGGCGAGGAACCCGCCGACATGGGCGGGCGTCGCCAGCAGCAGCCCCTGCCCGCCGGCCAGCAACCCCATCATCGTCTGCAGCACGACCCACGCGGCAAGCAGCCAGGCGGCGTTGAGCATCC
>JBDSBX010000247.1:0-3931 GCA_039921365.1 Sphingomicrobium sp.
CAGTTGATCGTTTTGGCCGGCCGCGCCGCGGGCATCGCCGTGTTCGATGGCGTATTTAACGGATTGGACGATGCCGAAGGCCTGGCCGCCCAGGCGGCGGCGGGCCGCCGCCTGGGTTTCGACGGCAAGAGCTTGATTCACCCCAACCAGGTCGAGCCGTGCCACCGCGCCTTCGCTCCGAGCGAAGCGCAAATCGACCGCGCCCGCCGCCTCCTCGATGCGGCGACCGGCGGCGCCGAACGCTTCGAGGACCAGATGATCGAACGAATGCACGTCGAAGCGGCCAAGCGGTTGTTGGGACGAGTGGCGGCCCTCCGCTGACCGTTAGCGGGTCTAGTTGAAAATTCTAATGTCCGCGTTCGACCCATGCGGATGGTCGCGCTAGCATGCTTACGTCAGCGGCGGAGGGGCGCCGATTTTGCAGAAGTCGCTGCATGACAAGGAACCTGTTGAGTCTACCAAGACGCCGGCTGATCCGGTCTACCGAGAGATTTGCCGACTCCGCGAGATGCTTCGTTGGAGCCCAAAACGGGCATGAAGGGCGTTGTGGAAACTTCCACGATTGTCATGCCCTGTCTGACTGTCATCCGGCGTACATAAATGGGCTCGCCGCCCCCGAACTCAGGACCCACCGAGACCCTGCCAATCGGTACAGCAACAGAGACGCCCGTATCGCTCCCGGGCCTCTGATGCGTCTGCCGTTCTTTTGCTTCAATGCCGGTCCCCGCGGACTTGCCATGACCCAGAACTCGAGGAGCCTGAGCAAACGACGCGGGGACAACACTAACTACGACCGCGAGACCAATCGCCATATATCCGATCCGCAAGTGACGAACCATTACAAGCCGTTTGTGCGACATGTAAGCCTCCTACGATACCCCCGACGGCCGAGCGTCTACGCCGGCGTTACTCGCGTTCTTCCTGCTTGCACTGGCCAGCCGGGCCACAGTTGAAGAAGTGACTATCGACGTAGCCCGCTACCGATTCCCCGAGCAAGGCGCCGTTTACATCGCCCCTGCGGAAGTGAAAGCCGAGCAGGATCCGCGACTCGATCACGTCGGGGATGACATCAGTGAAGTGGGTGTAATGCCGGCTCGATGCTGTGGACACGCCGCCCACCGTCCCGGCGCCCGGGCTCGCGATATCGAACTCCGCGTCGTCGCTGCCGAAGAACGCCTTCGCGCTGTTCATCACCCCGCTATACGCGCAGTTGGCGCCCGACGGTTCGTCCGGGTACGGCGGCACCGGCAGGAGGGCGGTCCAGGTGGCATCGGCGTCAGTCGCAGCATTGCCGTCGGTGCCTGCGAGCTGGATCGCCGTCGTCGGGCGCCAGAAGCCATGGCGAGCCTTTTCCGCAAAGCAATTGATCAGGGTGTCCGCCCCTGTAATGCTGGTCATCGCGTGAAACCGCGCTTGTTCCGTGATTGTCAGTGCCTTCGAGGCCGCCACGTGGCGCATCGCCGCGTACAGCATGGGAACCGGATGCGGGGCCGTCCAATACGCTAGCTCGGTTTGAGGTGCCGTCCGCGTCGATCCCGTGGCCCGGCCCAACGACTTCACTTCATTGAAGTCAGCCGTGTATTGGGTGCTGTTCAATGCGGCCGGCCCTGACGTGTGAAAATATCCCGAGCTCGGCAGAGTGAACGGTCGCACGTTGCGCACCCATCCGTTCGGATCGTTTACGAAGCCCGGGCCGACAGGGCGCCATTCCCCGGCTCCCGACCCGACAGGAAAACCGCCCGTGCCGAAGCGGCCGTCATTCTGACGATTGGCCAGCATCGCCGCCGCAGCCGCGGCCCCGACATTGATCCCTTTGGCCTTGGCTTGACCTTCCGCGATCTCGGCCAGCGAGCTGGCGTATTCAGTATCGAGGCGGGCCTTGATCGCGGTCTTGACCGCGCCGGTCAGGGCCGCCGTCGTCGGCGCCTGGTTGACGAGGCCGATCAGGACGTGATGCGCTGCTGTCGAAGCAGCCGCACCCTTGGACGCGCTGGTCGCTGCCTTCAGTCCTTTCAGGTAGGGATCGTGCCCGCCCTTGATGGCGTTGACGGCGTCGTAGACTGCGCCCTGGACGATTGCGAGATGAACGAACGCGACCGGAGGCGCAAACTGGACGCCTGGCGTCGCGGCCGCTGGTCCGTTGGTGAGCGTGACGATGGCCCTCTCATTCCATACGCTCACCGCATCGTTCTCAGCCGCGTAGGCGGGGCCGGGATGCAAGGCGGCGGCGAGCAGGGCGATGGAGACGAGCCCGGCGCCCCGCCACTTCATACGCGCTCTTCGCAGACGAGAGTCTGAGTTGTTCGCGGTTTTCGGAGATTTAAAGGCGTTAAACGCTTTGCGATAATGGATCATGGTTGGTCCCCCTTGCCCCCGGCGCATGGCTCCGAGGCGGAGTCGCGCAGACCGGCCGCTGATGCTGCCTCGTGAGGGCGCCGGAAGAGCGAAAACGGAACTCAACAGGTCCGCAGTTTCGACACGGTCGCGAGGCAGGTCACGGTAACACAGTCGAAGAGACGAGGGGACCCTATCGAAAGTGAGGGTCTGACCTAAACGGACATTACTTGTTTGCCGCTTCGCGTAGGCGGGCGCGTGATCGCCCGGATGGTCATAGAATCACCCAGTTGGTGAAGAATGCGGCCAAGCGGCTGTTGGGCAAGGTCCGGCGCTAATCCGTCATTGCGAGCCCCCGGGTCTGGCTTCGCCAGCCCGAGGACAGGCTTCGCGTGGCAGCCCAGCTTTTTGATTTGGCTGGATTGCCGCGTCGCCTTCGGTTCCTCGCGATGACGGCAGGGTTGGCGAATCGGGTTTACTTTGGCATGGGCCGATATGGCCCTCCCCAACGACACCGCTGACATCCCGCTCGGACTGACGTTCGATGACGTCCTGCTGCAGCCGCTCGAATCCTCCGTGCTGCCAAGCCAGGCCGACACCAGCACCTTCCTCACCCGCGCCATTTCGCTCAACATTCCCTTGCTGTCATCGGCGATGGACACCGTCACCGAATCCGACATGGCGATCGCGCTTGCGCAGTTGGGCGGCATCGGCGTCCTTCATCGCAATCTCGGGCTCGACGAGCAGGCGGCGGCGGTGCGCGCGGTCAAGCGCTTCGAAAGCGGCATGGTCGTCAACCCCATCACCGTTCGCCCCGACCAGACGCTGGCGGACGCATTGGACCTGATGACCGCCAACCGCATCAGCGGGATCCCGGTGGTCGAGCGCTCGGGCAGGCTGGTCGGGATCATTACCAACCGCGACGTGCGCTTCGCCGAAAACCCCAAGCAGCCGGTCAGCGAGCTGATGACCAAGGACAATCTGGCGACGGTTCCGCTCGGCACCGGCCAGAAGGAAGCCCAGCACATTCTCCACCAGCGGCGGATCGAGAAATTGCTGGTCGTCGATGACGATAATCACTGCGTCGGCCTGATCACCGTCAAGGACATCGAAAAATCGGTCGCGGCGCCGTTCGCGACAAAAGATTCCGAAGGGCGGTTGCGGGTCGCTGCCGCGACCACCGTCGGCGATAGCGGTTTTGCCCGCTCGGAAGCCTTGATCGACGCCGGCTGCGACTGCATCGTCATCGACACCGCGCACGGCCACAACGTGGAGGTCGCCGCGGCGGTCACACGGGTGAAGTCGCTGTCCAACTCGGTCCAGGTGGTCGCCGGCAATATCGCCACTGCAGATGCGGCCAAAGCGCTGATCGATGCCGGCGCGGACGCGATCAAGGTCGGCATCGGCCCCGGCAGCGTCTGCACCACGCGCCTCGTCACCGGCGCGGGCATGCCGCAGCTCACCGCGATCCTCGACTGTGCCGCGGTGGCGCGCAAGGCCGGCATCGGGCTGATCGCCGACGGCGGCATCCGCACCAGCGGCGACATCGCCAAAGCGTTGGCCGCGGGCGCCTCGACGGTGATGGTCGGATCGCTCT
>JBDSBX010000248.1:0-5639 GCA_039921365.1 Sphingomicrobium sp.
CCGCTGAGCCCGTCGCAAAGGCCAAACCGATTTTGGTGCCGCTCAATCTGCACGGCCAATTAAATCATTGTCCCCCGTTTCGCGGACAAGCAAATGGCCGCGGAATCCGCGGCCATCTGTCCGGTACGACCGGCGTAAAGTTATACCCTTAGTCCGGGCTTTTATTCTTCTTCTTCTTCAACAAGAAATAAAGTCCAACACCCGCCGCGATTGCGACCAGTCCAAGCAGCAACGGCGAGATGCCGAAGCCTTCGCTCGCCAGCGGCGCCACGGGTGGTGGGGCAACTGGCGGCGGCGGCAGGGCTTCTCCGACAGGCATCGGCGCGGCCTGGTCAACCACCGGCAATACGCAACCCTGGGCCGCAGCCTGGGCGGCGGCGGCTCCGGCAGCAGCCGCAGCGGCGGCGCCACACATCGCAACGCGCGAAGATTCGGATGCAAGAGCGCTCAACGCCACCAACGGGCTGATCGACGTTGGCTGGGCAGCAGGGGTAGATGCGGCGACCGCACCGGTCGAGCTGGTGATCAACGCCAAAGCGACTAACGCGCCCGAGAATTTTCTGGAACTACTGGCCAACTGCATTCGAACGCTCCTGTGAACTCGGGTGGACGGCGCCGTAGCCGAACGGAATGGGGCTGTTAAGGGGTAACCTGCTCACCGACAATGCATCAGGACCGTAGAGGTTCCGAGGGGGCGTGGTTGATTGCACCAAGCCCGATTAAGTGTTGCCGCTGCGTGACAGTCCGACCGCGTCATAGGCCCGCGCCAAGGTCGGTGCCGCAAGCGCTGCCGCCTTGTTCGCGCCGGCCGCGAGCAGTTCGTCGAGCATCGCGGGGTCACTGCGGAATTCCTCGAGGCGCGTCCTCAATGGCGCGAGCAGAGCCACCACCGCGTCCGCCAGCGCGGGCTTGAATGCACCGAAGCCCTGACCGGCGAAGGTGGCGAGAACCTGCTCGACACCCTGGCCGGTGACGGCGGCGTAGATGCCGACCAGGTTGCGGGCCTCGTGGCGTGCATCGAGGAGCGTCGGATCGTCGGGGAGCGGCTCGGGATCGGTCTTCGCCTTGCGAATCTTCTGCGCAATCACGTCGTCGCTGTCAGTCAGGTTGATCCGGCTCATGTCCGACGGGTCCGACTTGGACATTTTCGCATTGCCGTCGCGAAGCGACATGATGCGCGCCGCCGATCCGCCGCCGATATAGGGTTCGGGCGGGACGAATAGGTCGACGTCGAAGTCGGTGTTGAACTTGATTGCGATGTCGCGGGCGAGCTCGATGTGCTGCTTCTGGTCATCGCCGACCGGCACGTGGGTCGCGCGATACAGCAGGATGTCGGCCGCCTGCAGCACCGGATAGGCGAACAGGCCGAGCGATGAGCCTTCGCGGTTCTTCCCCGCTTTGTCCTTCCATTGAGTCATGCGGTTAATCCAGCCCATGCGGGCGGTGCAGCTTAATAGCCAGGCGAGCTCGGCATGGGCGGGAACGGCGCTGTGGGCAAAAATGATCGACCTGTCGGGATCAATGCCACTCGCGATCAGCGCGGCGGTCATCTCGCGAACGTTTGAGCGCAGCTGCAGCGGATCGATGTCGACCGTTAGCGCGTGCAGGTCGGCGAGGAACTAGAGATGCTGCTCGCCAGCCGCGGCCTGGTCCTGCATCCGCACCCAGCGTAGGATCGCGCCGAGCAAATTGCCCAAGTGCAAGTCACCGGTCGGCTGGATACCGGAAACGACGCGCATGGCGGGCTCGCCGCTCACTCGTCGACCTTCTTGCGGCGCAGCAGCACCAGCACGTCTTCCTTGTCCATGCCACCCGTGATCCAGGCGAGCGCGAAATACACCAGTGAGCCCGCGCCGATCAGCGCCATCGTGCCAACCAGGCGCTGGCCGACCGACCCAGCGAAATAGCTGCCGAGCAGGCGGCCGACGAACCAGATCGTGGCACCCATTGCTAAAGCGGCGACAAGCTGCCTGGCAAGCCTTGCGGCGAGCCAGCCCTCGACGCGGAAATGGCCCCGCGCGGCCAGCAGGACATAGAGCGCGAGGGCGTTGAGCCAGGCGGCGGCCGACGTCGTCAGCGGCAGGATGGCAATGCCGACATCGTCGATCCAGATGAAATTGGCGGCGACGCCAAGAGCGAGCGTCACCAGGGTGATGATGACCGGAGTCTTCATATTCTTGCGGGCGTAAAAGCCAGGCGCAAGCACCTTGATCATGACATAGGCCGGAAGACCGGTAGCGAGGATCGACAGGACCAGGGCGGACGTGGCGGCGTCTTGGGCTGTGAACCGCCCCCCTTCGAACAAAACAGTCATGATCGGGCCGGCCGCCACTGCCAGCGCAATCGCGGCGGGGATCGTCAGCAGCATTGCAAGCTCGGTGGCCCGGCCTTGGAGTGTCGCTGCCTGCCGTTCTTCGCCAAGTCCAAGATGGCGGCTGATCGTTGGCAAAATAGCCGTTCCGATCGCCGACCCGACCAGCGCTAGCGGCAGCTGGTTGAGGCGATCGGCCTGACTGAGATAAACGAAGCTGCCTTCGGGCAGGCGAGTTGCAAAATAGGCATAGAAGAGCTGGCTGATGTAATAGCCGCCTGCGCCGATCGTGGCCGGCAGGATCAGGATCAGCAACTCCTTGACTCGCGGCGTCATCCGCGGGGGCTGCAGCCTCAGCCGAAGACCGGCGCGCTGCGTCGCAATGATGCACAAAGCGAGCTGAAGCACGCCGCCGGCGAGCACCGCCCAGGCCATCGCCACGGCCGTCTCCCGTCCACCCTGGCGGACCAGCAGAAGCGCGCCAAGCAGCGCGACGTTGAGCAGCGCCGGAGCAAAGGCGGCTGCGACGAAGCGCGACAGCGAATTCAGGATGCCGCTGAACAGCGACACCATGCTGATAAAGATCAAATAGGGAAAGGTGATGCGCGTCAGGAAGACCGTGAATGCGAACTTGTCGGGATCGGCGGTCCAACGGTCGCTGGCGACAGCGATCACGACCAGGGGCATGCCGATAATGAACAATGCGGTGATCAGTATCAGCACCGGCAGGAAGACCGCCTGCACCTCCTCGGCGAAGCGCCTGGCGTCCTCGAGATCCCCATCCGTGCCGATGCGCCGCGCGAACAGGGGCACGAAACCCTGGCTGAATGCCCCTTCGCCGAGCAGCCGCCGCAGCAAGTTGGGCAGCTGGAAGGCCCAGATGAACACCTCCGCCGCGGCGGAGGCGCCCATGACCCGGGCAAAGATCATCTCGCGGACGAACCCGAGAATGCGGCTGACCAGGGTCAGCCCGCCGATCGTCCCGCCCGCCTTGAGGAGGTTCATATGCCCGGTCGTCAGCCTTGCGGGGTCTGGTCGGGGGCATCGCCGGGCTCGTCATCCGCAGTGGATGCTTCGGCCATAGTCTCGACCGGCTCCGCAGCGGCGCCGTTGCCGCCGCTGCCGCCGACTGCGTCGGTCTCGCCCTGCGCCGCCTGGAGCTGCGCCATATAGGCGGTTGCAAAGTCGATCGGATCGAGCAGCAGCGTCGGAAAACCGGCATTCTGCGCGGCATCGGCGATGATCTGGCGGGCGAACGGGAAAAGCAGGCGCGGCGCCTCGATCAGCAGGAAGGGCGACAGCGCTTCCTCGGGGATATTGCGCAGGCCGTAGAGGCCCGCGTAGCTGAGATCGATCAGGAAATGGACGCCCTGGTCGGAGCGTGCGGCGACCTCGATCTTGAGCTGCACCTCGTGGACGTCGTCCGCGACGGCGTTGACGTTGATGTTGAACTGAACGTCCAGCTGGGGCTGCGACTGCCACTGGAAGGCTTGCGGCGAGCTCGGGCTTTCGACCGATAAATCTTTGATATATTGAGCGATTGTCGCGACTTGCGGCTCGTTCTCCGGATCCGCGGAACCATTGCCGCGATTGATCGGGTCCTGGTCGGCCATGCTGGTTCGTCCTTCGCGAAAATATTGGGTTGCTTGCGGCCCTGAAAAGGGGGCCGCGCGTTGCAGGGGCGACTAGCAGTCGCGCAAATTGGGCGCAATGGCGACTGGCGCGTTGACTATCGGGTGCACTACCGGTGCTCGCGACTGGTAAAAGGCAATTAGCAGTCTTTATACTCTGGGCCTCGCGCATTATGTTGCGGGCCAATTAGCAAGGATCGGATCAAGCTTGGCCGTCATCGTCATCCTCGCACTGGTTGCATTGTTCATCGGCCTGCGCCTCTACAGCGTGCTGGGCGAGCGCACTGGCCACGAGCAGCAGCCGATCCTCAAACCGGCCGACCCCGATGGCATGGTCGAGCCGCGCGCCAGCCAGCCGTCGATCATCCCGCCGAGCGTGAGCGACGCCGGCGACATGGCCTATTTGCCGACCGCAGGCCCGGCGGTTCGGGCAATCCTGGCGGCCGACCCGACATTCGACGTCTCTCATTTCCTCGAAGGCGCCAAAGCCGCCTACCGGATGGTCCTTGAGGCCTATTGGAAGGGTGAACTGGACGCGGTCAAATCTCATCTCGACGGCCATGTCCTCGAAGCGTTTACCGACGCCGCTGCCCAGCGCGAAAAGGAGGGATTGACGCTCGACAATCGCCTCGTGGCGATCGAGCAGGCCGTCATTGCCGAAGCCGCGCTCGAGCGTACCGTGGCGGTGGTCACCGTGCGGTTCGAGGCCGACATCGCGGCAGTCACTCGCAGCAAGAGCGGTGAAGTGGTGGCGGGGTCGTTGAGCGATGCCGTGCAGACACGCGACTTGTGGACGTTCCGCCGAGACCTTGCGGCGCGCGACCCCAATTGGCTCCTGATCGAAACCGACGAGGAAGAGTGAATCGGGTGACGCGGGCGTTCGCGCTCATCTCTCTCGCTTTGCTGTCGGCCTGCGCGACGCGATCGCTACCGCCCACCGAGGTTCCGCAGCCAGCACCGACGCCGGCACCCGTTCCGGCGCCGATACCGGTTCCCGTTCCGATGCCGATTCCGTCGCCAATGCCTGTGCCGCCCAATGCCATTGCCGCTGGTGTGACGGTGGTCCCGCCCAAGGTTCTCGACCGCGAGCAAGCGAGCCGCGCGCTGGGCGCGTTTCGAATCAGTTGTTCGGCGGTCACCCGCCGCGGCGACAAGTCGGGTCTGGCCAGGCCTGGCGACTGGCGGGGAGTGTGCGCTGAAGCTGCAGCGCTGTCCGACGCTTATGCTCCGGGCTTCTTTTACTACCGGTTCGACTGGGTCCAGGTCGGCGACGGCAAGGCGTTCGCCACCGGCTATTACGAACCGGAGATTGGCGGATCGCGAACCCAAGCGACGGGCCACGTTCCGATCTATCGAACCCCGCCCGACCTGATCCGTTGCACCCGGGCCGATGGCGGCAGCGGGCGCGGGCGCGGCCGGATCGACCGGAACGGTCAGTGCGTGCTCTATTTCAACCGCGCCGAGATCGACGACGGAGCGCTCACCGGCCGCGGGCTCGAGCTGGCCTGGGCGGCCGACCCGGTCGAGCTGTTCTTTCTCCAGATCCAGGGCTCGGGGCGAGTCAAGCTGCCCGACGGGTCCGTGTTGCGGATTGGCTATGCCGACCAGAATGGCCGCGAATATGTCGCCATCGGACGACTGCTTCGCGAACGCGGAATCCTGCCCCCGGGCGGCGCCTCGATGCAAGCGATCGTCGA
>JBDSBX010000249.1:0-2971 GCA_039921365.1 Sphingomicrobium sp.
CCGCGCGCGGCTTCGAAACTTGCCCCGAATTGCGGGTCGAAGCGAGGTTGCCGAGGCTCAATCCCGCATAGTTATGGCTCGGCCCGACAATTCCGTCGAAGTTGATTTCGGCGAGCGCCATCAGCGAGCGACCGCCAGAACCTCGTCGCCGACTTTCACCTCCAGCAGCCGCGCCGCTTCGGCATCGATGACCAGGCCCTTGCGCGGCACCCGTTTGACGGTGGCGGTGCAGGCCATGAAGTCATGAAGCTTGCCGATGGCCAATATCATCCTCTGTTTTCCGGAGTCGCCGATCTCGAGCACCGTCTCGGTCCTCGATTCGCGCGCGGTCCGGATGCGATCGGTGTGAGCGAGGACGGTCGGGCCCCCATCGAAAATGTCGATGTAGCGGTCGAAGACGAAGCCTTCCTCTTGCAGCATCCGCAGTGCGCCGAGCCCGGACGGATGCGGGTGGCCGATGACCGCTTTGGCGTCGTCGTCGAGCAAGGCGACATAGATCGGCGTGCGCGGCATCAGGTCGGCGATGAACCGGGTGCCGTGCATCGCATTGAACTGATCGGCCTCGGGGAAACTCATGTCGAAGAAGCGCCCGGCGAGCCCGTCCCAGAACGGCGAATTGCCAAGTTCGTCCATCACTCCGCGAAGCTCGGCGAGTGTGCGGTCGCCGAAGCGCGAGCGGTGCTGCTTCATGAACAAATAGCGGCTGCGGGCGACCAGCGCCCCCCAGCCGCCGGCGCGGACCTGCGGATGAAGGAACAGGCCGCCCACTTCGGAACAGCCTTCGAGATCGGTGGTCAGGCTGAGCATCTGGTTGTGGAAGGTCTTGCCGAGCTCCGGGCTGCTCTGGGTGAGCGTGCTCAGATGATAGCTGTAGAACGGCTGGACGACGCCGACCTTGCCGAAAATTTGGCAGGTGCCGCGGATGACGCCTTCCCGCGGGTCTTCGAGCACGAACATATAAAGGTCGCCGGCCTGCTCGTCGCTTTGCCTGGCGAACGATCCGTCGGAGCGAGCGAGCTTCTCGACTAGCGTGTCGCGATCGGCCGGCATATTGGTGAAGCCGCCGCCAGTCAGCTTGGCCATTTCGTAGACCGCGTCGAAGTCGTCGCCGCGCGCCGCACGCACCCGAAAGCTCATAAGCGGCCGTCCGCGAGACGAAGCAGGGTCAGTGCGGACAGCGCGGCGCGCTCGCTCAGGCTGTCGACGATCAAATATTCCTCCGAGCTGTGAATCTTGCCGCCGCGCACGCCCATCGTGTCGACCACCGGCACGCCGCAGGCGGCGATATTATTGCCGTCGCAAACCCCCCCCGTCGCCTGCCAGCCGATCGGCTGGCCAAGGTCAGCGCCAGCCTGCTTGACCAGCGTGAACAGCGCTTCGGCGTCCGGCGTCATCGGCTTGGGCGGGCGCCCGAAGCCGCCGTGAATCTCGATCGCGACATCGCGTTCGGCGGCAACGTTGGCGACTATGGACTCAATCAGGGACTTGGCGCGAGCTTGGTCCTCCGGACTGGCCGGGCGCAGATTGACGCGCAGTATCGCCAGATCGGGGACGACGTTGTTCGGCCCACCGCCGTCGATCCGGGCGGGATTGATGTTGATCCCGGGCCCGATCTCCTGCTCGAGCCGGAGCGCGAGGTCGGCGGCGCCAAGCAACGCATTGCGTCCGTCCTCGGGATTGCGCCCCGCGTGCGCCGAGCGGCCGCGCACGGTCAGGCTGAAATTGCCGCTGCCCGGGCGAGCGCCGGCCAGCGTGCCGTCGGGCAAAGCGGAAGGTTCATAGGTCAGCGCCGCGCGCTTGCCCCGCGCCGACGCGGCGATCAGCGCCGCCGAACCGGCCGAACCGACTTCCTCGTCGCTGTTGATGATGACTTCATAGCCGAGGTCTGGAACGCCGGCGGTCTCGATGGCCTTCAGCGCCGCCAGCATGACCGCGATCCCGCCTTTCATATCGGCGACGCCGGGGCCCTTGAGCACCCCGTCGTCGAGCCAGCGCAGCGCCTGGAACGGGTGGTCGATCGCGAACACGGTGTCCATGTGACCGGTCAGCAGCAGCTGCACCGGGGCTTGCGGCCGGACCTTCAGATGGAGGTTGCGGCCATGCTCCAGCGCCACGCAGCGCCCGGCGTTGTCGACTTCGTCGACCGGGGTCGGATCTATCAGTTCAATGGCCCCCGGAAGCGCTTCGAAGGCGTCGGCGATCTGGCCGGCAATTGTGGCCAGTCCGGCCAGGTTGCGCGAGCCGCTGTTGACCGTCGCCCACGCCTTCACCTGGTCGAGCATCGGCTCAGCCCCGGCGCGTTCGACGGCGGATTGTTCGGTGCTCGACAGGACCCCCATGGTGGCCCTCCTAGCCTCGGAGCCGACCGAACGCCACACCGCCGCCCGGCGTCAGAAATCGTTGCGGAATTCGGCGAGCAACCGCTGGTACAAATCGCGCTTGAATGGGACAATCAGGTCGAGAAGCTCGGCCGGCGCGACCCATTTCCAATCGCAGAATTCGGGATCGGCGGTGGCGATATCGACGTCGCTGTCCTCTCCGAGGAAGCGGCACAAATACCAGTCCTGAAGCTGGCCCTTATATTTGCCGCCCCACAGCTTCCCCTGAAGCTCGGCCGGGAGGTCATAGCGCAGCCGTTCGGGGCATTTTGCAATCCGCTCGACCAGGCGCGGCGGGATGCCGGTTTCCTCCTCGAGTTCGCGCAGCGCGGTCGCCCACGGCTTCTCGCCGTTGTCGATGCCGCCCTGGGGCATCTGCCAGGCTTCGTCGGTGTTATCGATCCGGCGCCCAGCCCATATCTTGCCGTCGACGTTGAGCAGCATCACGCCGACCCCGCGGCGGTAGAGATGGTCGTTGGTCATGGCGTCGATCCCGGCTCGTCGAACAGCAATCTGCCCGCACCTGCGCCTAACGCGGCGCCGACGAACTGGGCAAGGATGAACCCTGGAACATCGTGCGGCGCGATCCCGGC
>JBDSBX010000250.1:0-4816 GCA_039921365.1 Sphingomicrobium sp.
ATTTTCTCGCCGGACAGGCCCTCGCCCTTGGTCGCCAGATCGTTGATCGCCAGCTGGAACTCGGCGAACATCGACTGGCGGAAGAACGTCCCGCGATAATTCTCCATAATCTGGCCCAGATAGAACAGCTTGTCGTCCTTGGTCTGGGCCCGCTCGACCATCATGTTGGCAAGCAGCAGTTCGTGCGCGGTTGATGCCACTTCGGCGGTAAAGGTTGGATAGCTGGCCAGCTCATAGGGCTGGGCGGCATTGGCGAGCAGCGAGTGCATCGCGTGGCCCCATTCGTGAGTGTAGGTCGACAGTCCGTCATATTTGTCGTTGAGGTTGAGCAGCAGATAGGGGTGAACGTCGAACGCCCCCGGCTGCATGTAAGCGCCTGACGCCTTGCCCGGCCTCGGCAACGGATCCATCCACTGCTTCGAAGTCGCTTCAGCAAAGATGCGGCCGTAGTCGGGGCCCAGCGGCTTGGTCGCGTCGAGGCTCAGCTGGCGCATTTCCGCGAGGCTGTAGGTCCGGTCGGACTTCACCAGCGGCGGATAGATATCCCAATAGCCCATGTCGGTCAGCCCGAGCATCCGCTGGCGCAGCGCAAAGTAGCGATGCAGCACCGGCAGCCCGCGGTTAGTTTCGGCGATCAGCGAGCGATACACCGCTTCGGGCAGATTGCTGCCGTCGAGCGACGCCTGGAGTGCGCTGTCATAATGCCGCGCTTTCGCCCGGAACAAATCGCCTTTCACCTGGGCGGCAAGCGCGGTTCCAAGCGAATTGTCGAACGCCTTGTAGCTTGCCCAGAACTTGTCGAAGACCATTTTGCGATCGGCGCGGTTCGGGGCCCCGCGGGCAATCGTATAGCCCTGGTCGTCGAGCCGAATTTCGCGCCCGTCGCTCAGCTTCACCGTCGGCCGTGGGATGTCCGAGGCGGCCAGCTGGTCGCGAATGTCGTTCGGTCCGGCGAGCGGCGTTCCGGCCGAAGCGAGCAGCTTCTCCTCGGCAGGCGACAAGGTGTGCGCTGCCTGGCGAATGACGTCGCGCAGGCCGAACGCGAATTTCTTGAGGCCAGGGTCGGCGGCGATCAGTTGATCGACCTTGGGCGCGCCGAGCGCGACCAATTCCGGATTGGCCCACGAAGTCGCCTCGCCGAGCGCGGTGAAGACATCCTGCGCCTGGCTCTTGCGCTCCTGGTTGGGCGCGACGCGAAGATCCTCATCGGCTTTCAGCGATGCATACGTGTAGAGCCGCGACGCCCTTTTGTTGAGGTCCGATTGCGCCTGGAGCGCGGCCTTTAGCCCTGCCGCGCTCCGGCCGAGCTTGCCCTTATATTGTAGCAGCGACGGGATCCGCGCCAGGATTGCCTTGCGTTCCGCCTCCCAGGCCGCGTCGCTCGGATAAATTTCGCCAAGATTCCAGGCAGCCGTGCCACCGGTTGCGGTCGCCTGGGCCAGCGCCCAACTCGGCACTCCCGCGGCAATCGCCACCGCAGCAGCCGATACGAACGCCTCGCGGCGCGACAGATCAATCATGAAATCGCTCCTCAAAACGGGGCTTTTTGCATCAACGGGTGACCTGCGCCAGCCTGCGTTCGACGAACGGCCGAACGGGGCTGACTAATCCGCGGCCATCGCCGGCGGGCCGCTGCCGCCCCTCGCCTTGCGCATGATCAACAGCAGCGGCAGAACCGCGAAAGTGACGATCATCATTAGCTTGAAGTCGTCGAGATAGGCGATGAAGACCGCCTGGCGCGTGACCTCGAGATTGATGATTGCCAAGGCCCCCGGTCCACCCGGAGCAATTCGCTCGAGCAACGACGGATCGAGCATCGGCAGCGATTGCGCCGTAACGTTGCTGGCGATGTCGGCGTGCGCGACCTGGGTCATGCGAACCAGCTGCGCACTGACGACCGAAATGCCGACCGATCCGCCGACGTTGCGGGCGAGGTTCAACAGGCTTGCGGCGGTGGTCCGCAAGCGCGGCTTCAACGTCTCGAACGCGAGGCTCTGCAACGGCACGAAGATCAGGCCGAGCCCGAGTCCCTGGACGACTCCGCTGGTGATCACCGGGGTCGATGGCTGGTCAAGCGCGAAACCGGTCATCATCCACAGCGAGGTCCCCATCAGGACAACGCCAATCCCGACCAGCAGGCGCGCGTCGAACTTGCCGACGAGCCGGCCGGCGAGCAGCATCGAGATTAGTGTCCCGACGCCGCGCGGAGCGGTCAGATAGCCCGACTGGAGCACCGAATAGCCGTATAGATTCTGCAGCAGCGGCGGCAGCAGCGCGAGGCCGGCAAGCAACAGCACGCCCGTGACCGCCATGAACAACAAACCGGTGGCGAAATTGCGGTCGGCGAACATGCCCGGTTCAAACAGGGTATCTTTCCCGGTCGCTATATGGACGACAAACATCCACAAGCCACCGATGGCAAGGCCGAGCTCGATGATGATCTCCCAGCTTTCGAGCCAGTCCTTTTGCGCCCCGCGGTCGAGGAACAATTGCAGGCTGCCGATGGCGATCGCCAGCAGTGCAAAGCCAAACATGTCGAACTTGCGCTCGTGCTTATCTGTTTTGGGCAGGAAGCGCAGCAACAGCATTGTGCACAGAACGCCGACTGGCAAATTGACCAGGAATACCCAGCGCCAATTATAGCTGTCGGTCAGCCAACCGCCGAGCACTGGCCCGATGATCGGCCCGATCATGATGCCGCCGCCGAACAGGGCCATCGCCTGGCCGTGCTCTTCGCGCGGGTTGATGTCGAACAGGGTCGCCTGCGCGAGCGGCACCAGGAACGCTCCGCTGACCCCCTGGATGGCGCGGAAGATGACCATCTCGGTCAGCGACGTCGCGGCGGCGCACAGCACCGACGCGGCGGTGAAACCGATCACCGACCAGACGATTAACCGCTTGCGTCCGACCTTGTCGGCCAGCCAGCCCGAGATCGGCAGCGCGATCGCCGAGGCAACGATGTAGCTGGTCAAGACCCAGTTGATCGTATCCTGGGTCGCGCTCAGGCTCGCCTGCATGTGCGGCAAGGCGACGTTGGCGATGGTCGTGTCGAGCACTTGCAACAGCACTGCCATCATCACCGCGATGGTCACCACCACCCGCTGCCCCTGGGGCAATGGATGAGCGGCGAGGTGGGCCGGCGTTTCGGCCATGGCGCTAGCTCTTGTTGAAGATGACGGTGGCGTTGACCGACAAGCCGGCGATCATCGGTTTGGCCGGGTCACCGTCAAAGGCGATCCGCACCGGCACGCGCTGGGTGACCTTGACCCAATTGCCGTTGGCGTTCTGCGCCGGAAGGATGGCGAACTCGCTGCCGGTCCCGGCGCCGATGCTTTGGACATGGCCGTGGAAATCCACGCCCGGATAGGCATCGACTTCGATCGTCGCCTTCAGTCCCGGGACCATGCGGCCGACGTCCTTTTCCTTGAAGTTGGCCTCGACCCATGCGTGGCGGCTGCGGACCAGCGACAGCATGCCGACCCCCGTCACCACCGCCTGCCCGACCTGCAGCCGATCGGCATTCTCGATCGTCCCGTCCATCGGTGCCCGAACCTCGGTGCGCGACAGGTCGAGCCGGGCTTTGGCTAGCGCGGCCATGGCGGCGGCAACGTTGGGCTGCTCGCCGGGCGCGATCGCCGCGCCGGCGTTGGCCGCCCGAGCCCGAGCGTTGCCGAGATCGGTTTGCGCGACCCGAACTTCGGAGACGGCGTCGTCGTAGGCCGAACGGGTCGTAAAGCCCTGCTTCAGCAAGGTGGATTGCCGCGACAGCGCTCGCTGCTTGATGTCGAGATCGGCCTGCGAGCCGACAATGTCGGCACCGGTGCCCGATTGCTGGGACCGCAGCAGCTGGTTTTGGAGCCGGGCGGCGGCGAGCTGAGCCTGGGCTTGTGCGAGGGCGACGCGATAAGGCGCTGAGTCGATGCGAAACAACACAGCGCCCTGTTTGACGGTTTGGCCGTTGCGCACCGCGACCGCGGTAATCGGTCCATTGACCTGCGCGCTGACGGAAACGATGTCCTGCTTGATGGCGGCATCGTCGGTGGACACCCGACCGCCGCTTGCCAGCCAGTAATAGCCACCGCCGATGATCAGCAGCATAGGCACAATCAGCATCAGGCCGAGGCGCAACATCCGCTTCGGGGCACGCGGTCCAGCGGCCGTGGCCGCGACCTCGGCGGTGGTCTCATCGACCTTCTCCGGCGCGCCGGTCAGCGGTTCCTGCTTCATCTCATTCATTGGACGAGCGCCTTTCCGCGCGGGCATGCCGCCGCCACATTGTCCCGAATTGCCCCAAGCCCCGCTCGCACCGCATCACGTTGTCCCGCGTCCATGCCCGCCAATGCTTCTTCGGCAAGATCATCGGCCAGCGCGCTCAACGTCGTGACCACCGGCGCGGCCTGGTCGGTCAGCACCAGCCGCCATGCGCGCCGGTCCTCGGGATCCGCCTGCCGCTCGACCAGTCCCGCCTCGGCCAGACGGTCGACGATCCGGCACAAGGTGATCGCTTCCATGTCGAGCTGATCAGCAAGCTCGACCTGCCGCAAGCCGGGCGTGCGGTTGAGCCTGGCAAGCACCCGCCACTGCGCCCGGGTAATCCCGTGCGACCCCGCCCGCCGATCGAAAGCGCGGCGCAGCGCAGTCGCGGTCTCGCCGATTTCCCAAAGCATGGCGTCCATCGTACTTCCATATAATAAGTGTGCTTATTAATGCAATATGCGGGCGATCGGTTCCGCTTCGGCTGCAGGCCAGCTAAGGTTGGCCGATGACCGACGATCCCCCGGGGACCGGCCCACGCGGCGGCCTCCGCCCTGATACC